>JAAYIB010000193.1 GCA_012744295.1 Acholeplasmataceae bacterium | reverse complement strand
GACCACTCGGACACCCATCCATTCATTTTCCAACAACGCAAATCATTATATCATAAAATACCGGTCGAGTAATAGCTTTTAATTCAAATCTGTTTGATTTGCCTTTTATCATTCCGTCTTTTCTTAAAAAATTCCTGCATAAGCTTTGTGCATTCCTCGCTCAGGACTCCTGTCCTGACATCGATGGCGTGATTCAATGCAGGGTTATTTACAATGTTGAACAAGGATTCGGCTGCTCCCGCCTTGCTGTCGGGGCTGCCGTATACAAGTCGGGAAATCCGGCTCATTACCATTGCTCCCGCACACATCGGGCAGGGCTCTATCGTCACGTAGAGACAGGCACCGCTGAGCCGCCAGCGCCCAAGCTTTTCGCAGGCGGCGCGGATAGCTATTGTTTCGGCGTGCGCGGTTGCGTCCTGCCAGGTCTCTCTCATGTTATGCGCACGGGCAATTATTTCCCCGTCAAGGACGAGCACTGCCCCTATCGGTATTTCACCGCAATCGGAAGCTTTTTGCGCTTCTTCTATCGCAATTCTCATATATTTTTCATCGTCATGCATTTTAACGCCTCACTTTACGGCACAACCTTCGGCGGCCTAACGCTATTTTAGCAGACGCCCCCATTTTTTGTCTACCAAACGCTTGCCGACTTCTATCAGGGTTTCTTGTTCATGCGTAGAATTATACAGTAAAATCCGATTCAATGAAGGAGACTGCTGTCGTGCGCTATGAAAAAAACTATTCGGAAAAATCCTTTTGGTCCAAACTTGTAAGCGCAGCCAGAAAAGCCGGGGTCAAATTGATTTATACAGGGTTGCTCCTCTACTACACGCTGCAGCGTGAAGCCACGCCCAAATGGGCAAAAACGGTAATAATCAGCGCTCTCGGCTATTTCATCTTTCCCGCTGACGCCATACCCGACTTCATCCCGATGACAGGCTACGCCGACGACCTGTACATTCTTTCTGCCGCACTCGGAACCTGCTCCTTGTATATCAACAAGGAAGTCAAAAAGAACGCCAAAGAAAAAATCAATGATTTCTTTGACGAAAACGTCGTCAATGAATCCGTCGAGGTTGACAGCAAACTATCCTGAGCACTTTGTGCCCGCCAAATAAAAATACCGCCTCCGGCGGTATTTTTATTTGGCGGAATAATTCACGCCGTTACTGCCGCTGCCGCACCCGCAGTTCATTGTTTTTTCTTTTGCTCCGTCTTAGCATCGATAAAATGCCTTGTACCATTGCGCAAACTCGCGCAAGCCTTCTCTCAGGCCTGTTTGCGGTTTAAACCCGAATGCCTGTTCCAATTCACTGGTGTCCGCGTATGTTAACTGCACGTCACCCGGCTGCATGGCAACCATTTCCGTATGTGCTGCAAAATCGAAGTCAGGGGCTAAGATCTCCGCTCTTATTAATTCCTGCTGCAATATGTCAACAAAATTCAGGAGGTTCTCCGGCTTGTTATTGCCAATGTTATAAACGGCATACGGCGGCACCGGCAAACCATCCTCGCCCTCTTTTCTGCAAGGCGGTTTGCTTATTATCCTCATCATTCCTTCTACCGCGTCGTCGATGTAGGTAAAGTCGCGCATGCAGCTGCCGTAATTGAATATTTTAATTTTTTCACCTTTTCTCAGCTTGTCGGTAAATTTAAAGTAAGCCATGTCCGGCCTTCCCGCAGGTCCGTATACGGTAAAAAATCTTAAGCCTGTCGAAGGAATGTTATAAAGTTTGGAATATGCATGGGCCATCAGTTCGTTGGCTTTCTTGGTGGCAGCATAAAGGGACACCGGACCGTCCGCCTTGTCTTCAGTGGAATACGGCACTTTCTGATTGCTGCCGTATACAGAGGAAGATGACGCATAAACAAAATGCTCAACACCCGAAGCGCCTCCGTCAAAGGAATGCCGGCAGGCTTCCAGCATGTTGTAAAAGCCGGTTATGTTTGCTTCCATGTACACGTCGGGATTTGTTATGCTGTAACGTACGCCTCCCTGTGCAGCTAAATTTATGACGATTGCCGGTTTGTATTTCGCGAAAATGTTTTTTATTAATTTCCCGTCTGCAATATTCCCTTTAATAAATTCAAAGCTGGAGTGCTCAAATAAGTCGTTTAAACGCCGCTCCTTTAATTCGACATCATAATAATCGTTTACGCTGTCAAGACCGATCAGCCTTGCCGTACGTTCCTGCTGCAGGATTCTTTTTGCCAGACTCGCACCGATAAAACCCGCCGTGCCGGTAAGTAAAATTGTTTTCATGATCCTACCCTCGTTCTACCCTCTGATATTTTGGAATGTATCCATATAGAATTTCTGGTACCACCTTGCAGTTTCTCTAACGTCAAAGCCTTGCTCAGACATGAAGCGCGACATATCCTCGCGCTCGTTGTCGCCTCTTGTGCTTTCTCTGATGATTTTTGCCCAGCTTTCCGCTCCCAGCGCCAAGGGCAGTCTCTTCGCATGCTTGGAAAAAGCCGCCTCGGCCGTTATATTTTGTGACAGAAAGATCGGCAAGGCTGAGGCCTGTGCCTCGATAGCAACATTGGGAAACCCTTCCCACAGGGACGGCAGAACAAAAACGTCCATTGCCTTCATTAAATCCGGCACGTCCATTCTATTGCCCAAAAAAGTTGTCTTTTCCGCTATGCCAAGTTTTTTGACACTCTGCCTGATGCTATTTTCCAGTCTGCCTTCTCCGACAAGAAGCAGGTGTGCATCTTTTTCAGAATCTGACAAGCATTTGAACACCTCTAATAAAAAAATGTGGTTCTTTTGTTTCATGAACCTACCGACGTGCCCAACGATAAACTTGCCCTCAAGTCCGAGTTCCTTGCGCTTGGCAGTTCTTTTTTGTCTGTCAAAAACGAAGTCCTCTATAATAATGCCGTTTCTTATTATTCTTACCTTGCCCTCATTGACAGCCTTGTCCCCGTAGGTATATCTTGCTGCCGATTCTGATACCGCAAACATTTTCGTGCAGCAGGTTTTCAGGAATAGCTTTTCATATTCTATGAATAGCCGTTTGAGGTCTACCACCAACTGTCCGTTATGGCTGTAGCAGATTCTTACGGGTACGCCGGCCTCTTTGGCTGTTTTAAGCGGATGCAGGGCCAACTCGGAATGTGCAAGCATAATCTTGTACTCCGGGTGTTCTCTGAAGATTTTTTTCATGCTTGTGATATACTGTGCGTGCCGAAACGGATTGAAGGGCTCCGCGTAGTGTATTTTCCCGCCCAAAGCCCTGATTTCACTGTCGTAAGCCCCTTGTTCGGCACGGTGAACAAGAAAGTCGAACTGGACTTTTGACCTGTCGATAATCCTGTAGATTCTCATTAATTGTGTTTCAATGCCGCCTAAATCCATTATTACGTTTTCGTGCAATATCCTTATCGGTTCCATAAGCCTACCTCTTTTTGCCATTCTTTTCACGTGGCCGCCAGGCCTTCACCTTGCGCAGTCATTGCCGGAGCCCGTTTGCATAAGCCCTTGATGACTCTTGTACTGCGCACGCTTCAATGCTCTTACACGAGATGATTCCAGTGTTCGATTACTCTTTCCGCCGCAAACCGCTTTGAAAACTCCCGGGCATTCTGCGCCAACTTCTTCTGCAGCAGAACGTCATCCGCCAGATACACCATGGCGTCCGCCAATGCCGCCGTGTCACCCATCGGCACAAGCAGGCCGGTTTCTCCGTCCTCAATCAATTCGCCGCTGCCGGTGCAATTGGTTGAGATACAAGGAATACCCATCATCATCGCCTCCATCAAGGAGTTGCACAGGCCTTCATAGTCTGAGGACAGAACAAATATTTTTGCGTCCTTGATTGCCTCGTGGATGCTTTCAACAAAGCCTTCAAGTATCACGTTTTCTTTTAAATCAAGCTCGCCAATCCAATTTTCGATTGCCGCTTCAAGTTCCCCCGTCCCATATATATGCAGCTTGTAAGAAGGATGGTTCCTCCGGAATATGGCAAAGCTTTCCAGCAGCAGCCGCTGATTTTTTTGCGGGTGCAGCCTGCCGACATTAACAAGCTTGTCCTTTTTCACTTCTGCCGCCAAACAACCGACGCTAACCGGATTATAAATAACTTTGCTTTTTTTCTGTGCTTGTTGAGAAAAAATCCGCTTGACCTCTTCCGACTGGAATACTGTGAAATCAGAAATTCCATAACTGATCCTTGCAAAGTTGAGATAGCGTGCGCCTTTTCTTTTTGGGTCGTTCCTTTCCGAGCAAATCGCCCGAGAGCCGCCGCAGGTCAACGCATTATACAAATTGGGGCCCTTAAGCATGCTGATGGAAACATCAATGTGAAGGTCCTTCTTTATCCTCTTGATTTTTGCAAGCTTTTTAAGGCTTTGCCATTTATGAAACAAAAAATCAGGAAGAACAGACCGGTTTTCGTCTTTGTTTCCGTCGTAGATCCCGATTGTTTTTACCTCAGGACTAATGGAGTATAGCTTTCTGTTCTCGTTTGAACCGGTATTTGCCAGATATACGTTGTGTTTTTGGCTGAACGCATTGGCGAGATTAACCGTTACCCTTTCCGCGCCGCCTTGGCCGAAAGTGGTAATCAGCATCAGGATATTCTTCCTGTCTTCTTCAATTCTCGCCCCTTTGCCGATAGGCGCCCTGGCGTTTAGCCTCAGCAAGCCGTGGAGGTTGATGCTGCCGTCTTCATTTCTTCCCGGCCTGACCGAGGTGTCCGTACTTGCAAACCACTTTGATTCGTTTTCATGGCTTAACCTGCTCCCTGCCGTTGGATCCGGCAGCAAGCCTTCCAGCATCCATTCGCCTCGCTTGCTTCCATGCGTATAAAAGCTGAAATTATCGCAAAGGGAGTTTTTGCCGTTTTTATAGGCCGTGCAATAGTGCAGACTGCCCGCAGGGTTTGAGTTGGAGGAAAAGCCCTTTGCCTGATTTCCGTAAGCTATACAGTCCCAAACCTGATGGTTCACGCAAACGTTTTCCCCGCCCAGCTTAAAACCTGTTCCCTGTCCCTCTTGTGTAAAACTTTCGTCGGATAGGAAGCCGTTGTTATAAGCTACACATTTTTTTATTGTGACTGCACCGATTGAACCGATAGTGGCTCTTGTATATAAGTCAAAACCATCGTCAATGTTGTTGTATGCAATGCAGTCCGTGAAGGAATTGCCCTCGCCTGTCGACAATTTAGCACCAAACCCATCGGCGTTGCCGAAGGCCTCGTCGCAATTGTCGAAACTGTCGCAGTTACGGACGAGGTTATGTGACGGCCGGTTTTCTTTTGCGTCTCCGGGGTAACTGCAAAGAAGAATCCCAGTATCTCCGTTTTTATAGGCCGCACAGAAAGAAATCTCGTTATGGCTGCCGCAGACAAGCAGTCCGCTTGAAGGGCTTTCGGTAAAACCGATGCCGCTTACTTGCCAATAAGAGCCGTAAAGAATGAACAACGGCAAGCGTCCTTTGATCCCCAACCCGCTTAAAACAGCCTTGCCGGGATTTTGAGCCTTTAGGCTGATGGGTTTTTCCCTTGTTCCATTTACTGTCCTTCCCACAAAAAAAGGCCTGTCGGCGCGGTAGATTCCGTCTTGAAGGATAACCGCCTGACCGGGCAGAACGCTTTCCAAGGCTGCGGTCAAAGCTGCAGGACTCTTGCTCGTGCCCTCCGCGTCTTCGCCGCCGTCACAGGAAACATAGATTGTTTCTTGCTGATAAGCTTTTTTTAATCTGTGTCCTTCTTTTGCAGAATGCCTGATAAGCTCTTCGTATGCAAACGGATATGGTGCGAGCTGCTCCTTAATTGTTCCGGCAGGGGCGGTACTCGCTGTACCAAAAGATTTTTCAAACTTTATTTCACTTATCTCTACGCAAATTTTTCTG
>JAAYIB010000192.1 GCA_012744295.1 Acholeplasmataceae bacterium | reverse complement strand
GCCGGCTGCCTGGATCGTCTGTCCGATACTTCGCAAAACGCCCTGATGAATACGGTTACCATCATGCTGGCAACCGGTACGGGTCTTACCATGAAGGCTGACAGCTTCCTGAACTACCAAACGATTCTTATCATCTTCCTCGGCCTCGTTGCATTCGCAGCAGGCACGGCTGCCGGCGTCATCTTCGGCCAAATCATGAAGGTAACGACAGGCGGCAAGATCAATCCCCTTATCGGTTCTGCCGGCGTTTCAGCGGTTCCGATGGCGGCACGCGTATCCCAGATTGTCGGGCAGAAGGCAAACCCGGGCAACTTCCTGCTGATGCATGCCATGGGCCCGAACGTAGCAGGCGTTATCGGCACGGCAGTAGCTGCCGGCGCGATGCTCGCAATGATTGGACCTGCTGCCAAATAATTTCAGTAACACCACCAAGAGCATTTATTGCTCTTGGTGCCAAACCTCTGTATGCGAATAGCCTCCCGTACAGAGGAAAATAAAAAGGAGTTGTTTCAGGCAGAGAACACTGAAACGGCTCCTTTTATATTTCTCCCGTAAGTTTAATGCTTCTGCGCAGGTCTGGCTTAGCGCTGCCGCCTTACGCGCTTTTGGGTGAGGGAGCGAAGGTCGGCCGGAGCGGCTGACGAGAACTCATAGCCGGGACGAAGTGATAGCGCCCTGTCGCGGGCAGTCTCGAGGTCGTGGAACACATCCCACTTGGCTTTCACGAGCGAGGGCCCTGTAAGACGAAGCAGATAGGCAGGGTGATAGGTAGCAATGCAGTCGTAGCCCGCAGCGGTTTTAAACCACAGCCCGCGGTCTCGGCTGATTTTTTTATCGGCCCCGCATAGATAGTGCAATGCCACGCTGCCGAGGGCTACAACGACCGCGGGCCTGATTTCCCGAAGCTCCCTGTCCAGCCAGAGTCTTGCGCAGAAATCCGCTTCTGCCAAATTCGGTGTTTTGTTGTTATGCGGCCGGCACTTGATTATGTTTGTGGTCAGCACCTTGTCCCTTGTCATTTTCGCCGCCCAGAGCGCCTTGTCAAGGAGTTGGCCGGAAGGCCCGATCAAAGGCAGGCCGTATTCGTCCTCGACAAGGCCGGGGCCTTCGCCGACAATAATAAGCGGGCTTGCTTCGGAACCGAACCAGCCGACGGGCGCAATTGCCTGCTGCCTGAAGGTACAGGCACGGCACTTCATTAATTCTTCGGCCATCTGCTTCAATATCTCTGCGGTCATTGCTTTCGCCTCCGTATATGCTTCTTAAGGATGTTCGTTTTCGCCGCATTGACTTCCTGCCTGCTGGAGTATCGCAGAAAAAATATTTTCGCTCTTGCCTTGCTCTTCATTAACAGATATAATAGCCTCAGGAAGAATATAGTACAATTTAATATGGTGGGATGAAGGTTAAAGAAGAGACCGCTTCAGTGCGGCGCCGAAGGGGCAAGTGACTTTGTGAAACTCTCAGGCAAAAGGTTTTTAACCTGACTAACCTCTGGGAGTTATAATGTCTGGTCCTAAACCGTTTATTCTCTCACTGCTACAACAGAGACAAAGGAGTTTCAACTTCGTGTTTCTGTTTTTTATTTTAAGGAAAATTTGAGGAGGTATAATAATGCAAGGTAAAAAGACACCGCTTTTTGCATCACACCAAAAATATGGCGGCAAGATTGTGGAATTCGGAGGCTGGCTCCTGCCCGTGCAATATTCCGGCATAATCGAGGAGCATGCGGCCGTCAGAACCAAGGCAGGCCTGTTTGATGTCTCGCACATGGGTGAAATCTGGGTTGAGGGCAGGGACGCGCTGGCCTTTTTGCAAAATCTTGTGACCAACGACCTTGCGGGCATGAAGAACGGCCAGATCCGTTATTCGCCCATGTGTTACGAGGACGGCGGAACAGTTGACGACCTGTTGATTTACAGGTACGGTGAAACATGTTACCTAGTGGTGGTCAACGCAGCCAATATCGACAAAGACCGCGAGTGGATGATTAAAAATATGGCCGGTTTTGAGGCAGTGCTTACGGATAAGTCGGACGAAACGGCACAGCTCGCGCTGCAGGGGCCCCTGTCCACGGCAATCCTGTCAAAACTTACCGGGGAAGCCGTTGCCGACATTGCCTTCTATCACTTTATTGATGATGTTGCAGTGGCAGGCAAAAAAACCATGGTTTCCCGTACCGGTTATACCGGTGAGGACGGTTATGAGATTTACTGCGCGCCTGAGGACGTTACTCATTTGTGGGAGTCAATCATGGAAGCCGGCAGGGAAGAAGGCCTTCTGCCTGCAGGACTCGGCTGCAGGGACACTTTGCGGTTTGAAAGCTGCCTGCCGCTTTACGGGCATGAACTTTCCGCCGGGATTTCTCCCCTGGCGGCAGGGCTCGGACGCTTTGTAAAGCTTGATAAGGCTTCGTTTATCGGCCGAGAAGCTCTTGTGCGGCAAAAAGAGGCAGGACTGCCGCTAAAAGTTATGGGCGTCGAAGTCACGGGCAGGGGCATTGCTAGGGCCGGCTATCCAATTAAGGCGGACGGCAGGGTTATCGGCACGGTAACGACGGGTTCGCCCGCGCCGACGCTCGGCAAGAACATGGCACTCGCGCTTGTTGATGCAGCCTACGCCGAAATCGGCCGCGAGATAGCAGTCGAGGTGCGCGGCAAGGAAATCGCGGCTGTGATTGTCGCCAAACCTTTTTACAAGAGAAGCTGAATCCGTGTAAGACAAGCTAAAAAAACAAAAACAAATAAAAAACAAAAACAAATAAAGGAGAGATTGCTATGAAGATTCCGGCAGAATTACTGTACTCGAAAGACCATGAATGGGTGAAGGTGGAAGATGGCCGGGCAGTGGTTGGCATTACCGATTTTGCACAGGACCAGTTAGGAGACGTTGTCTTTGTCGAGGTTCCCGAGGCAGGGGCCGAGCTTGGCGTAGGCGACGGACTGACCACGATCGAATCAGTCAAGGCTGTGTCCGATGTCTATTCGCCGCTTGGCGGCAAGATTGCACAAGTCAATGAAGAACTTGGCGACGCTCCGCAGCTTATTAATGAAGACCCCTACGGCAAGGGCTGGATCGCTGTTTTGGAAATTGCCGATGCCGCAGAGCTCAAAGGACTTCTGACAGCGGAAGAGTACAAGAAATTCCTGTCCGAGGAGGCCTGAGCCTATGACCTGGAGTTATCTGCCTCATACCGCGGAGGATAGGCAGGAGATGCTGGCCGCTATCGGTGTCAAAGAAACGATGGATTTGTTTGCCGATATCCCTGAACAAATACGCCTGCGCCGCGGACTGAATCTTCCCGGACCTCTCAGCGAACCGGAGCTGGCCGCGCATTTTGCCAAACTTGCGGCAGCTAATGCAAACCTTGCCGAATATGCCTGCTTTTTGGGCGCAGGGGCCTACGACCACCACATACCGAGCACCGTTGACCATGTGCTTCGCCGTTCCGAGTTTTATACCGCATATACCCAGTATCAGCCTGAAATTTCCCAAGGTTATCTGCAGGCCTTGTGGGAATACCAGAGCATGATTTGCGCCCTTACCGGCATGCCCGTTGCGAACGCCTCGATGTATGACGGCGCCACCGCTATGACCGAGGCGGCCATTCTGGCCTGCGGAGCGACCAATCGCAGGGAAATCCTTGTCGCGAGAAGCGTTCATCCGCATTACCGCTCGGTGCTTGCCACCTATGCCCGTGATTTTGATTATGATGTCAAGGAAATCGCTTTCGCAGACGGCGCTACTTCTGCTTCTGAGCTTGCGGCTCTTGCCGGCAGGAGCACGGCGGCCGTCATCGTGCAGAACCCGAATTTCTTCGGCAGCGTCGAAGACCTGGCCGGCCTGGTTGCGGCGACGCACGCAGTAGGAGCTCTTTTCATCACGGTGGCCGAGCCGACTGCCCTTGGCGTGCTGGAAGCCCCGGGCAAGCTTGGTTCCGATATGGTTGTCGGCGAAGGACAGCCCCTCGGGTTGGCACTCGCTTTCGGAGGGCCTTACCTTGGATTTTTTGCAGCGTCTGCCAAGCTGATGCGCAAGATGCCGGGCAGAATTGTCGGGCAGACTGTGGACAAGGATGGCAAGCGGGGCTTCGTACTGACACTGCAGGCGCGTGAGCAGCACATACGCCGCGAAAAGGCTAATTCCAACATTTGTTCCAATGAGGCGCTTTGCGCCCTTGCAATATCCGTATATCTTGCGACCATGGGCAAGGAAGGCTTTGCCGAGGTGTCCAGGCAGTGCCTGCAGAAAGCCCATTACGCTTATGACAGGATCGTGGCTGCAGGTGCTGCGCAGCCGGTTTTTGCAGCGCCCTTCTTTCAGGAGTTCGCGGTGCGGCCGGGAAAACCGATTGCGGAAATCAACGCAAGCCTGCTGGAGCAGAAAATTATCGGCGGCCTTGACCTCGAGGAATTCTACCCGGAGCTGGCCGGCTGCATGCTGCTTTGTGTTACGGAAAAAAGAACCAAAGCGGAAATTGACGCCTTGGCGGCAGGATTGGAGGCGTTATTATGAATCAGCCATTGTTGTTCGAATTAGGCAAGCCCGGCAGGAAAGCGTTTGATTTGCCTGCCTGCGACGTGCCAGAAAAAAAAGGACTGTTGCCCGAAACCTGTTTGCGCAGTGAAAAGGCGGCTTTGCCTGAAGTCAGCCAGCTCGAACTGATGCGTCACTATACGCAGCTCTCGAATCGCAACTTCGGCGTTGACACGGGTTTTTATCCTCTTGGTTCCTGTACGATGAAGTATAATCCGAAAATCAACGAAGACGTAGCCCGTTATAACGGGCTTGCGCTGCTGCATCCCTTGCAGCCGGCAGCAAGCGTGCAAGGGGCATTGGCAATAATTTACGCGGTTGAGGAAGCCTTGGCGGAAATAGCGGGCATGGCAGCAGTCACCATGCAGCCGGCGGCAGGCGCGCACGGCGAACTGACGGGGCTCAAGCTGATCAGGGCTTATCATCGTGACCGCGGCGATTTTGGCAGAATCAAGGTTATTGTTCCCGATTCCGCGCACGGCACCAACCCCGCCTCGGTTACGATGTGCGGCATGGAAGTTCTCGAAATCAAGTCCGAACCGGACGGTTCGATTGATCTTGAAGCTTTGAAGGCTGCTGTGGGCAGCGATACGGCGGCTTTGATGCTGACCAACCCGAGCACGCTCGGACTTTTTGAAAGCCGGATTGAGGCCATAGCCGAGATTGTGCATGAGGCCGGCGGCCTTCTTTATTACGACGGAGCGAACGCCAATGCCATTATGGGCATCGTCCGTCCCGGCGATATGGGCTTTGACGTCGTCCATTTCAATCTGCACAAAACCTTTGCCACGCCGCACGGCGGCGGCGGACCCGGTTCGGGACCGATCGGCGTCAAGGAATGCCTGCGGCCGTTTTTGCCGAATCCCAGAATAGAAAAACTTGAAGGAAAGTATACATTTGGCTGTTCGGAGAAAAGCATCGGCAAGGTCCACTCCTTTTACGGCAACTTCGGCGTAATCGTCAGGGCCTACGCCTACATTTTAGCCATGGGCGGAGCAGGTTTGCGTCAGGCGAGCGAGGACGCCGTCCTGAATGCGAACTACTGCAAGAAACTGCTGTCAAAAGACTATGACTCCCCCTTTGACCGTTTCTGCATGCACGAGTGCATTCTGACCTCGAAGAAACAAAAGAATAACGGCATCCATACTCTTGACATCGCGAAAAGGCTGCTTGACTACGGCTATCATCCGCCGACAATCTACTTCCCGCTGATAGTCGAGGAAGCTTTGATGATTGAACCTACGGAAACGGAAAGCAAGGAAACCATGGATGGCTTTATCTCCGCCATGCAACAAATTGCCCGTGAAGCGCTTGAGAACCCCGGGCTTGTTTTGACTGCTCCTCAGCATACCGTGGTCAGCCGTTTGGATGAGGCTCAGGCTGCCCGTAAGCCCGTGGTAAGATGGGAGCCCTGAAGACGGGCTGGCAGGTACGCTGTGACAATTTTCCGCCGGAACTTCTGGCCGCAAAGCCGGGGGAAACGGAAAGCATAAGCGTTACAGGCGGGGTCTGCGCCCTCAAATGTGCCCACTGCGGTGGGCATTATTTGTCTAAGATGACGCCCCTGTCAGCGATCGGGAGAACGGAAGACATCAAGGGTGCCAGCTGCCTGATAAGCGGCGGCTGTGACGCCGAAGGCCGTGTTCCTGTTGCCGGCTTTTTTCAAAAGCTGCAAGAGATTAAAGGCAGCCATCGCTACAATTTTCATCTCGGCCTGCTGCAGGAAGATGAAATCAAACAGGTCGCCCCGCTTGCTGACGTTGTTTCCTTCGACTTCGTAGGTGATGATGCAACTATCAGGGAAACGCTGAAGCTCGATAAGACCGTCGGCGACTATGTTCGCTGCTACAGCCTGCTGCGCAGGTACTGCCGCCGGGTTGTACCGCATATCTGCATCGGACTCAGGGGCGGCAGGCTGAGCGGGGAAAGAAACGCGCTGCGGCTGCTTAGAGAGCTCGGGGTGGAAAGGCTCGTCTTCATTGTCTTTATGCCGACAAAACAGACCGAGTACGAAAAGCTGGCGCCGCCTGCCGTGTCAGAGACGACGGCGCTCTTGGAAGAGGCGCGGCTTTTGCTGCCTGATACGGAACTGATTTTGGGCTGCATGCGCCCGGGAGGACGCTATCGGCAAGAACTGGATATAGCGGCTGTAGAAGCCGGCATCAACGGAATTGTGAAGCCTGTGGCTGCTGCCTGCAAAAAGGCGGAACAGTTGGGGCTTAAAATCAAGGAAAGCAAGGAGTGCTGCGCCCTATGAGCAAGTGGAAGCTATCGATCGGAACGGCCGGAGCTGTCGGTTCGCGCCGCCTGAAGACGGACGCCCTGCCGACAACGGCCTACGTAATGCTGGGCGAGCGCTGCTCGCATGACTGCGCTTTCTGTGCACAGGCCAGGGAAAGCAAGGCGCAAAGCAGGTTCTTATCGCGTGTTTCCTGGCCGGAAACTTCGCCGGAAGAAGCGGCAAGAAGCATCGGCACGGCTTACATGGAGAAAAAGATCAAACGCGTCTGTCTGCAGGTCGTTGACAGCAAGGGCAGCCGCGGGGAGGTTCTTGACGCTTTGGACGCCCTATCCGAATACTCGCCGCTGCCTGTTGTCGTCTCGTGTTATTTTTCGACGGTTGAGCAGGCGGAAGAACTTTTTGCGCGGGGCGCAGATCGTCTCGGCCTGGCGCTTGATGCCGCAACGCCCGAGCTGTTCGCCGAAATCAAGGGCGGCTCGTGGCAGAAACGCTGGGAGCTCCTGTGTGCCTGTGCGGAAAAGTTTCCGGGCAGAATGACGACGCATTTAATAGTGGGCCTCGGCGAGACAGAGGCGCAAATGTGGCGTGTGATTGCCGAGTGTTTGCGGCTTGGCATAACGGTCGGCCTGTTTGCCTTTACCCCGCTTAAGGGTACAAGGTTTGCCGACAGGCAGCCGCCCGACGTCGGCAGCTATCGCCGTCTGCAGATTGCGGCGGAACTCAGGAGACGCGGCTGGCCCGAGTCGGTCGTGGCATTAAATGACGAAAGGATTGTCGATATCAAGGTGCCGGCTTTGCGGAACGTATTATCCGACGGACGCGCTTTTCGCACCTCCGGCTGCGAGGATTGCAACCGCCCTTATTATAATGAAAAACCGGGGACTGTCCTTTACAATTATCACCGTCCATTGACGGAAACGGAGCTAAAACAGGCCTTTTGCGAAAGCGGGGTAGCGACGGGATGTTAAAAGAAAAGCAAAAGCTGCCTATAGGTGACAGCCTGCCTGTTTGGCGCCTCGTCAATACGGGCAGTTCAAGCGGCGCACGGAATATGGCTATAGACGAGGCGGTAATGCTGTCTTACGCCGATAAAAAGGTTCCGCCGACTATCCGTTTTTACGGTTGGGAACCCGCTGCTGTCAGTATCGGCTATTTTCAGCAGGCCGCAAAGGAAATAGATTACGCTTTCTGCCGGGAGCAGGGCATAGACGTCGTACGGCGGCTTACCGGGGGACGCGCCGTGCTGCATGCGGCCGAGCTTACCTACAGCATTGTGGTGGCTGAGGACTACCCGGGCATGCCGCCGACGATAACCGCTTCCTACCGCTATCTGACGCAGGGACTTTTGCTTGGCCTCGCAAAACTAGGGCTGGCGGCGGAAATGACGAAGCCGCAGTCCTCCTATGCGCAAAGAGTGCCCGGCCATCCGGCGCGGCATTCGTCAGCCGCCTGTTTTGATGCCCCGTCCCATTATGAACTGACGGTGGGAGGCAAAAAGCTCATCGGCAGCGCCCAGGTGCGGAAGAAGGGCGTAATTTTGCAGCACGGCTCGATTTTACTCGATTTTTCGCCGGACTTGCTGGCCGGAGTGCTGAATGCGGCTTCGGAGCGCAAAAAGGCTTTGAGCCAAATGCTGGAGCGCCGGGCGACCTCTTTACGGACGGCTCTCGGCCGGACTCTGACGTATGACGAGGCGTATACGGCAATGGCAGAAGGATTTGCCGCGGCTTTGCCGGCAGAACTGCAGAAAAGTCAGCTCACTGAGGAGGAACAGGCGCTTGCCGGGGCTTTGTGCAGGGAGAAGTACGGAAGGCAGGAGTGGACAAGGAAAAAATAGGGAACTGGAGGCGTAATGATGGATTACGAGATATGCGTGATTGGCGCCGGGACCGGCGGCTATGTGGCAGCGCTGCGCGCCGCACAGCTCGGCGCGAAGGTCTTGCTGGTGGAAAGAAAGGACTTGGGCGGAGTTTGTCTCAACAGGGGCTGCATTCCGACAAAAACCTTGTTGAAAAGTGCGGAAAAATGGCAGGAGCTGACACATTGCGAGGAATTCGGAGTCTTTGTCAGCGAGTATGCCTATGACTGGGACAAGATAATGGAACGCAAGAATAATGTCATTTTCCAGCTGCGCAGCGGCATCGAGAAACTGCTGAAAGCCAACAGGATTGAAGTGGCTGAAGGTACCGCGCGCCTTCTCGGCGCGCAGCAGGTGAGGATTGAGACGGATACTCCCGGCGACGAACGCGTCATCACGGCGGAAAAGATAATTCTTGCTACGGGCTCGGTGCCTGCAAAGCCGCCAATACCGGGCAGCAGCTGCACAGGCGTCATTAACAGCGATGAGATACTGCGCCTGGGCGAAGTTCCTCAAAGCCTCGTCGTTATTGGCGCAGGCGCGGTAGGAGTGGAATTTGCAGGCATTTATGCCGCCTTTGGCTGCGAGGTCACGCTTGTCGAAATGGCACCGAACATCCTGCCGCTTTGTGATACGGACTTGCAAAAACGAATGGCGCTTGCTTTGCGCAAGCAGTACGTGAAAACCATGACGGGCGCCGCCGTGACAAACATAAAACACGGGCACGAAGGCCTCGAAGTCACAATATCGGCTAAAGGCAGGGAAACGGTGGTAACGGCGGAAAAAGTGCTTGTAGCTACGGGCAGGACGCCGCTCTTTAACAAAGAGGAGCTTGACGCGGTCGGGGTAGAATACTCGCGGCAGGGCATTGTCGTGGACGCAGGTATGCAGACCACGGTTCCCGGAATCTACGCAGTCGGCGATGCCACGGGCAAGTGCATGCTGGCTCATACGGCCTCGCACCAGGGACTGATCGCGGCGGAAAATGCCTGCGGAAAAGACGCTGCGATGGATTACTCCGCAATTCCCGGCTGTATCTTTACCACGCCCGAAATCGCCTGGGTCGGGCTTTCGGAGCAGGAATGCCTCGAGGCCGGCATAGAAACGCGTATCAGCAAATTCAACTTTGCCGGCAACGGCAAGGCGTTGACAATGGCGCAGACGGATGGACTGGTCAAACTGATTGCCGCTGCCGATACGCATAAAGTCATCGGCTGCCACATTATGGGACCGCACGCCAGCGACCTCATTATGGAGGGTGTACTTGCGGTTCGTCATGGTTTGACGGCGGAGCAGCTGACAGAAGCCATTCATCCGCATCCGACGCTTTCCGAGGCTGTAAGCGAGGCGGCAATGGGCTTGTTCGGCGAGATGGTGCATCAGGTTAACCTGAAAAAATAAAGCAGCGGGCGGCACTTGGAGAAGGTGCCGCCCTTTTTTAAAGTCGCGGCGCGTCCACGTCGGTTTTTACAAGAAAAACTTTTGCGTGCGGCAGGAAAATGCCATCGGCGTAGAGAATGCTTGTTAGTCGGCAGAAGGAAGGTGACAAGCGTGCAGGACGGAAGTGAAGCTTTGCGGGATAGTCTTAAGGAAAAAGAGCTGCGTTATGAAGTAATACGCTCAAGGCGGCGCACTCTTGCGATTGCGGTCGAACCGCCCGCGAGGGTTGTGGTCCGAGCGCCTTATTTTGTGTCGCAGGCTTACATAGCTGAGATTGTCGGCCGCAAAGCACGCTGGATTGAAGACAAGCTGCGCTTCTGGCAGGAGGCGAGGCAAAGAGGCGAAGTGTCAGAGGCAAGCCGCGGAGGCTGTCTGCCTTACTTGGGGGAATATTATCCCGTGCGCCATATTGTTGTGCCGGGTCTGCGGCATGCAGGGGCAAGGCTGCAGGACGGCGTTCTTTGCGTGTGGACGGAAGGCGTCGGCCGGGAAGGAATTAAGGCGGCTTTGCAAAGCTGGTACCGAGACCGCGCTTCGGAACATATTGCAGGGCGCGTCAGCTATTATGTCGCGCTTTTCAGCATTAAGCCTGTCAGCGTAAAAGTCAAGGAGCAAAAAAAGCGCTGGGGAAGCTGCACCGCGGATAACAAGCTATTGTTCAACTGGCGCTGCATCATGGCGCCGGAGGCTGTCCTTGACTACGTCGTCGTGCACGAGTTGTGCCACCTGCCTCATAAAAACCACTCGCCGGAATTCTGGCAGGCAGTTGCCGACATTTTGCCGGATTATGCCCTCAGGCGCAGCTGGCTGCGGGAGAACGGAATTAATCTTGATTTGCCGTAGCCGGCTGTTACAAAAACTGATTTTTGTGATACAATTACAGAGTATTGATGCATCAACTTATTTGGAGGAATGAACATGCTTGATATGAAATTTGTCAGGGAGAATCCCGAGATTGTGCAAAACGCGATGAAAAATCGCAACATGGAGATGAACCTGGACGAGTTTATAAATTTGGAAAAGCAGCGCCGAGAGCTGCTGCAGCAGGTTGAGCAGTTTAAGAGCGAGCGCAACGCGGTTTCACAGGAAATCAGCAGGATGAAGAAGAACGGTGAAAATGCCGAAGAGAAGATTCTGGCGATGCGCGCCCTTGGAGAAAAGATTGCCGAGGACGATAAGCAATTGAAAGAAATCGAGCAGCAGCTGCTCGCCATTCTTCTGACAATACCCAATCTGCCGGCGGCCGGAGTGCCGGTTGGTGCGGACGAAACGGCGAATCCCGTTGTGCGCACCTGGGGCAAGCCTGCCGAATTCGCCTTCGAACCGAAAGCGCACTGGGACGTCGGCGAGGCTTTGGGCATTCTTGATTTTGAGCGCGCGGCCAAGGTGACAGGCGCAAGGTTCGTTTTTTACAAGGGTCTGGGCTCCCGCCTTGAGCGGGCGGTTTATAACTTCATGCTGGATGTGCATACTGAGCAGCACGGCTACACCGAAATTTTCCCTCCCTACATTGTGAACAAGGACAGCATGCAGGGAACGGGGCAGCTGCCGAAATTTGCCGAAGACATGTTCAAGCTGGAAGGACTGGACTACTATCTGAT
>JAAYIB010000191.1 GCA_012744295.1 Acholeplasmataceae bacterium | reverse complement strand
GGCTTGGGTCTTTTGGCCACGCTGATCGGCACCTTCACACTCTTGCACTAAAATCACAAAGGAGGTAACAGAGTGACGTTAAACCTGGACAGATACTTGAAAGACCTTGAAGCTCTCGTGACCATCGAGTCTCCGAGCAGAAATCCCGAAGGCACCCGCAAGGTAGCCGATTTTTTGGCCGAGAAGTTCGAGCGGCTCGGCTGGGTGACCGAATACATCGACATAGGCTCTGCCGTAGGCCCCTGCCTTAGCGTCTGCAACCGCAAAGCGGACAAGTACGACGTGCTGCTTTTGGGGCACATGGACACCGTCTTTCCTCTCGGAACGGTCGCCGAACGTCCTTTTACAAATAAGGACGGAATGATGTACGGCCCGGGCGTCGTCGACATGAAGGCCGGCGTCATGTACATGTACTACATAGCGGAATGCCTGAACGGCAGCGAGCTCTTGGAGAAAACCAGCGTCTGCCTGCTGTTCAACCCGGACGAGGAAATAAGCTCCATCTATTCACGCCGACTGATAGAGGAAACGGCGGCGAAAGCCGCCTGCGCGATGATTATCGAGCCCGCGCGCGCAAACGGCGCCCTCGTCAACGCAAGAAAGGGCATTGCGAAGTACGAGATTTTCTTCAAGGGCATTCCGGCTCACGCCGGTGTTGCGCCGGAAAAGGGTGCGAGCGCCATTAACGAGATGTTCTGCTGGGGCATCGAACTGAACAAACTGAACAACCCCGCAATGGGAACGACGCTGAACATCGGCGTCGTCCAGGGCGGAACCGAACCGAACGTGGTCGCGGAAAACGCGATGTGCAAGATCGACGTGCGCATCACGGACGTGAAGGAAGCCGAGCGCATCGAGGCACGCATGCGGGAGCTGGCCGCCAATCCGCTTGACGCGCGTGTCACCGTTCGCATCGAAGGCGGCGTCGTGCGGCCCCCGCTGAATACCACGGCAGAAAGCCTTGCGCTCTGCGAAAGAGTCAACGCAATCGGCAAGGACCTTGGAATTGACGTCAAATGGGTCGCCACGGGCGGCGGCTCCGACGGCAACTTCACCTCGGCCCTCGGCGTACCGACGATTGACGGGCTCGGCCCCATCGGCGGCAATACCCATGCGGCGACGGAGTACGGCGAAGTCGCAAGCATCGTGCCGCGCTTCAACCTGCTCCTTGAAACCGTGAAAGCTGTTCTGCAAAAATAAATTGAAGCAGGCTTGATTTAAAACGGATAATGCAAAACGGGGACGGCTCTTTTTGTCAGGCGGCTTCACGCCGTATGACAAAAAGAGCCGTCCCCTGAAAATTTCTCCCCTTAATAATTTATAAGCCGTTGTTCGTTTTAAGGGCGAGGCGCTGCTCCAGCCCCCTGTTGATATATTCAACAGTACAGTTGCTGAGCGTCGGCGGTTTCATCTTCGTGAAATACAGGTTTATGTTTACGGCGTCGGAAGTATCAGGTGCCGTAAGCTTGTACCACTGGGCCATGCCGCCCTCGGCGTTCCTGTTGAAACCGTCGGGCGAGCCGTATTTTGCCCTGATCGCAGTGTTGAACTTCCAAAATGCAGGTTCCTCGGCTGCCCCGCCGTCATCGGTGAGCAGCAGGAATTCGCCGCGGCAGAAGCTGTCGTTCAAAAGCATTATCTTCAAGTCGCCCGCAACATCAAGCATCCTGCCGTTATAATAAAGTGATACAAAACCGTTGCTGTCCTTGTACTCGCTTCTGAAAACAAAACCCTGCTGCAGCATTATCTGTTCGGCCTGCACCCTGCCCGTGCCCCAGGGAATATTGGCAAAGCCGCCCGGGCCAACGCCTGCAAAGGCTGCCGTCTGTATTACGAAAAGCAGCAAAGTTGTCAGCACTAACAACCTGATAACCTTTTTCATAATTTACCTCCGTTCATGATCACGGGCTTTCAGCTTTCCGGCCGGCAAAAGCTGCTACAATTGTTTAACCGAGATGGAAGAGACCTGTCTCTT
>JAAYIB010000190.1 GCA_012744295.1 Acholeplasmataceae bacterium | reverse complement strand
TCAGGAACCCTATCCGTGCTTCAATTATAACTAAAAAATAAAACGTTGGCAAGATTATTTGTTGCAATATTCAATCTTTTCAACGTAAAGCTAAAGCTTTTCACCTTCTTTTTTTTCATAGGGAAAAGGTATGTACCGGACTCGCTGCATCCGCTGAGTCGGCGCTATCATCGTGCCGCCGTTCATCGCATAATGCGGAATAAAGACCGCCACTATAATGAAAATTATCAGGAGCAATTGCCCAAAATCGAGTGCCATGATACCAAATCCTTCATTACTGAAATCAGTTGTTTACCTTAGACTCTCCCACTGATGTGCAACAAATGGCATTTTGTAGTATAATAAAGTTGCAGTGACTTGTTCTGCGTTGGTTTTCACCGATTGCGCAGCCCTGCATGCGTGTATTGCTTTCAGTAAGAATATATTTTAAGGGAGGAATAATTTATGCCAGGTTTTGGACATCCATTTGAAGGACTTGCCGCCAATCGCAAGCTTACCCACGAGGAATTGGTTCGGGCCATCCGCTTTCTGATTGCGGCAGAATACGAGGCTGTACAGCTTTATGTGCAATTAGCGGAATCTATTGATGACAAACTCGCCAAAATCGTTCTGAACGACATCGCGGACGAAGAAAAGGTTCATGCCGGTGAATTCCTCAGCTTGCTGAAGACCCTGGCTCCGGACGAAGAAGCCTTTTACAAAGAAGGCGAGGCCGAGGTCGAGGAATTGAAGGAATCCCTGGCTGCCGGCGCAGCACCGGCAAAGGAAAACGGTGATGCGGCGAAGCCTTCCTTTTCTGTAGGCAGCCTGATTGAAGAAAAATAAAACTAATTTGCTATAATAAGGGAGGTTTTTTTATGGATTACTTGGACCGTGAATCTGCTCCTTTGACAAACGAGGAATGGGAAAAGGTTGATGGTGCGGTTGTTGCCGCGGCACGCAGTTTCCTGACAGGGCGCAGGCTTCTTAGCCTTTTGGGTCCTTTAGGCCCGGGTGCTTATGACGTGCCCTTTGCCGTCTATAATGCGAAAAACGTGGCCAGCATCGATATGAACGGTGAAAGCGAAGCCCCCGTAATTGAGGCAAATATGCGCAAGACTGTTCCCCTGCCCTTGCTTTACGCTGATTTTAAAATTTCCTGGCGTGACATTGAAACCGACCACAAAATAGGTTTGCCGGTCGACGTGAGCGCTGCCGCCATGGCGGCGAGCTCTGTGGCCGTTCAGGAAGACACACTGATTTTTAACGGCAGCAAGGAACTCGGAATCGAGGGTCTCTTTACCGCAACCGGCAGAAATGTAGTCAAGATAGGCAACTGGGACAAAGCCGGAGCCGGTCTTGCCGATGTCGTGAAGGCTGTTTCCGCCCTGTCGTCCCTTGGGCACTATGGTCCTTATGCCGTTGTATTGAGCCCTTCGCAATACGGCAAGATGATACGCGCTTACGGCGACACGGGACTGCTCGAGATCGACCAGATCAGCGCGCTCGCTTCGGCGGGAGTTTTCTACTCCAACGTCATAACCGGCGACAAGGCCGTTGTCGTTGAAACCGGGGCACAAAACTTCAGCGTTGCGATCGGTCAGGACTTTACCGTAGGTTACTTGGGTGCGGAAAAAATGAATCATCTCTTCCGAGTCCTGGAAACCGCGACTTTATTGATCAGACGCCCCTGCGCAATCTGCACATTGGAATAAGTCTTCTAAAAAATCAAGGACAGAATCTTTCGATTCTGTCCTTTTTTGGTATGGCCTGTCTTTTCAGACCACCACATGCTCTTCCAGCTATTGCTTGAATGTGCTGCGGATTACCCGGGTTGCCATACCATCGACACCCTTTACCGAATGACAATCGACGAATACAAACCACTGCCTACCATTCACGAACGTAAAGCCCGTTTCAGAATATCCTTGGCTTATAACAACCTCGTTCCCTTTCAACGGTTAATGCCGGCTGCATATGTGACTTTTCACTCTTAGCGGTATAAAAACCGCTTCGGGCTACTTTGTGCCATATTACACCGACAACCCCGTTGGAGGTACTTCGAGGCCTTAGCAGTCTTGCCATTTTCCTTAGGTGGCACGTTGACCACATGTAAGTACTTCAGAACTTGCTGCCCGCCAACTTAACCATCCGTCAGGTGTTGTCGTCTTAGACAAGATTGAAAGAACTTTATTCAGTTCCTTCTCTCTGTGTGACTCCATTTTAAAACATAGCCGGATAAAAAGCAAGCTATTTTTCAGAATATTTTGTGACTTCTTTGTGACCGTTTTCATTGTTTATAGAAAAATGGAAAATTATTTAAAGGTCCCCGACAAAATCTTGCCCATAAAATAAAAAAGCCGCGGAACAAGTCCGCGACTACGCTTTTGTTGGTGACCCTGGGGCGACTCGAACGCTCGACACACGGCTTAGAAGGCCGTTGCTCTATCCAGCTGAGCTACAGGGCCAACTGACATAAAAAATGGAGCGGGT
>JAAYIB010000189.1 GCA_012744295.1 Acholeplasmataceae bacterium | reverse complement strand
TTTTAAAGAGTTGCTATCAATTGGAGTAGTGCTAATTCCGCCTTTTTATTTGGGAAAGGAAAATGTCATTCATGCGCAAACACCTTCTGCCGGGCTTTCTGGCATTGCTTGACGTCATCATCATCACGGCTGTTTCCATTCTGCGCGTTTACATCCGTTTCGAAGGTGCGGCAGCCGAAAGACATCTGAACCTGATCGTGCCGAAGCTGCCTTTCGCTATAGCCGTATATCTGTTGTTCTTCATGTTTTTCAACCTCTACCGCCGCGTCTGGCGCTATGCCGGCATCAGGGAACTGCTCGCGGTTGCTGCCGCCACGTTTTTTGGCAGCTTTACCTTCTATACGCTGAACACGCTTGTGACGGGCACTCGTCTGCCGCGTTCGGGCGCCGTGCTGGTATTTTTTCTCGTGCTTGCCTTCACCGGCCTCAGCCGCCTCGCGCTGCGCTTTCTCATCATGCTTTCCGCCAAGGAAAGCTTTGACGGCGAGGCGCTCCCCGTGCTGATCGTCGGCGCGGGCGACGCGGGCAACCTGATGGCCAGGGATATCACGCAGAATCACAAACAGGACCGCCGCATTGTCGGCTTCATCGACGACGACAAAACAAAACAGGGCAGTCTTTGCTTCGGACTCAAGGTCTTCGGCGGCAGGGAAATGATCGAGGAAGCAGTCGAGCGGTATGACGTCAAGGAAATCATCATCGCGATACCTTCTCTGTCACCGCGTGAAATCGCCAAAATAGTCGAGATCTGCGGCAGGACCAAGTGCAAGACCAAGATCATTCCGGGGGTATATTCGCTCCTCGAGCAGAACGTCAAGCTCGACAACCTCAGGCCCGTCGGCGTCGAAGACCTTTTGCAGCGCGATCCTGTCGTGCTCGAGGTGGAAAAGATCGCAGGCTATCTGAAGGGCAGGCGCGTCATGGTCACGGGCGCGGGCGGCTCGATCGGCTCGGAGCTTTGCCGCCAGGTCATGCAGATGCAGCCCGAAACGCTGGTGCTCCTGGGCAAGGGCGAAAACAGCATTTATGAAATCCACGGGGAACTGGCCGCGCTCTACGGCAGGGAAAAACTCATCCCGGTCATCGCAAGCGTGCGTGACCGTGAGCGCATGTCAAATATTTACGATCGCTTCAAACCGCAAGTGGTCTTCCATGCGGCCGCGCACAAGCACGTGCCGCTGATGGAGGCACAGCCCGCGGAAGCGGTTTACAACAATATTTACGGCAGCTGGCGCACGGGCCGTCTTGCCGGCGAAAAAGGCGTGGAGCTCTTCATCATGGTATCAACGGACAAGGCCGTGAATCCGACCAGCGTCATGGGCGCGACCAAGCGAGTCGCGGAAAAGGTTATGCAGGCACTGAACAAGCAGTTCCCGACCAAATACGTAACGGTGCGCTTCGGCAACGTCTTGGGCAGCCGCGGCAGCGTCGTGCCTCTTTTCAAAAAGCAGATCGAGGCAGGCGGCCCCGTTACCGTCACGGACCCAGAGATGAAGCGTTACTTCATGACGATACCAGAAGCCAGCCAGCTGATTTTGCAGGCAGGCTCGATGGGCGAAGGCGGTGAAGTCTTCGTGCTCGATATGGGCGAACCGGTCAAAATCGTAGATCTGGCGAAGAACATGATCAGATTGTACGGCTACGAGCCCGAACAGGACATCAGGATCGCCTTCACGGGGCTGCGCCCCGGCGAAAAGCTTTTTGAAGAGCTTCTGACCGCAGAGGAAGGCACGGCCGCCACCAGGCACAGCCAGATTTACCGCGCCATATTGCGCGACGAGGACCCTGCTGCCCTGCGCGAACAGCTCGGCAGATTCGTAAATTGCAAAAACGATAATGAATACATAGAACTGCTGAAGGAATTGGTGCCCACTTACAATCCCAATCACTTCTGACAATAAAACAGGGGGAAAGCTTTATGATAGACATCCACTCCCACATCCTTGCCGGTCTTGACGACGGAGCAGGGAATACCGAGGTCTCGCTTGCGCTTTTGCGTATGGCGGAGCAAGCCGGCACGACCGGCATCATTGCGACGCCGCACATCATAGAAGGCAAGGACCATGCCGAT
>JAAYIB010000188.1 GCA_012744295.1 Acholeplasmataceae bacterium | reverse complement strand
TTTTTGGATTTGCATGACAAAACCGGAAGGATTCAGCTTTATGTCCGCAAAGACGCCCTCGGTGAGGAAAATTACGCCACAATCAAGCTAATGGATATCGGCGACATCATCGGTGTTGCCGGTACGGTTTTTCGTACTCACATGGGAGAAATTTCCATTAAGGCTGCGGAGTTAACGATTTTGTCCAAGGCACTAAGACCTTTGCCCGAAAAATGGCATGGATTGAAGGATATCGAAACACGGTACCGTCAGCGTTATGTTGACTTGATTGTCAACCCCGACGTGCGAAAGACTTTCCTGCAAAGAAGCAGAATAATCCAAAGCATCAGGGAGATTCTCGATGGTAAAGACTTCCTTGAAGTCGAGACTCCGATTATGCATGCGATAGCCGGTGGTGCTACTGCGCGTCCGTTCATTACGTATCATAACGCTCTTGATATGGAGCTCTTTATGCGCGTAGCGCCCGAGCTTTATTTAAAACGCCTTATTGTAGGCGGTTTTGAGCGTGTTTACGAATTGGGCAGGGTTTTCCGCAATGAAGGAATTGACATTAAGCACAATCCTGAGTTCACGATGGTTGAAGTCTATCAGGCTTATGCCGATTACAATGATTTGATGGCTTTAACGGAAACCATCATAGCCGGAACCGCGCAAAAGGTTTTGGGGACGATGAAAATCAGCTACGCCGGTGAAGAAATTGATTTGACACCGCCATGGAACAGAATGACGATGATAGAGGCAGTGGCCAAATATACAGGTGCCGACTTCAGTCGCGTGACAGAAATCGAAGAGGCGCGAAACCTCGCAGACGGCTTAAATGTTGCTTACGAGAAAGGTTACGGCGTAGGCAAAATTATTAACGCCTGTTTCGAAGAACACGTTGAGGATAAACTGATTCAGCCGACGTTTATTACCGGACACCCGAAGGAAATATCGCCGCTTGCCAAGAGCAGCGCGGACAATCCCGAAATTACGGACAGGTTTGAAGCGTTCATTTATGCACGAGAAATGTGCAACGGCTTCAGCGAACTTAATGATCCTCTCGATCAGCGCGAACGTTTCTTGAAGCAGGTCGAAGAAAGAAATAACGGAGACGAAGAAGCCAATATGATGGACGAGGACTTTCTCAACGCGCTGGAATACGGACTGCCGCCTACGGGGGGCTTGGGTATTGGCATTGACCGCTTGGTAATGTTGCTTACTGACAGCGCTTCAATCAGGGACGTACTGCTGTTTCCGCATATGCGTCACAAAACTCAATAAAATTTATCTAAAATGTTTTTAGGCGGCATCGATTATTCGATGCCGTTTATTGTTTACTTAGTGGAATTGTTTTTACCCTTGCGAACGAATAAATTGGGTACAAGTTAATATTGCGGAATTAGAGAAAAACAATTTGAAAAGCAGAGAGAACGAACGGATTAACGATAAATATCACGATAAATGCATAAAAACAGCTTTAAACATGTTAAAAGAAGGAAATAAGGGCTTGATTAAAGCAAGGCAGAGTGGTAATATATACAAGCACCCTCGAGAGAGACAGGTCGCCAGGGAAAAAGTAAAAAGTTTTTCTGAAATAAGTGTTGACACTGGTATCTTGAAGTGGTA
>JAAYIB010000187.1 GCA_012744295.1 Acholeplasmataceae bacterium | reverse complement strand
TTAATAATTAGTGTATGCTATTGCAATATAAATGAGGTGGCCTCCATGTTTTCCTCCAAAGCCTCCTTCCGGGGCGGCACGCATATAACTGCGCAGAAAAAACTAACAAGCGGACTTCCAATCATTGAAATGGAAGCTCCGCCTTATATCTATCTACCCCTTTCCATGCATATCGGAGCACCGGCAAAGCCGATTGTCGCCGCAGGCGACAACGTGAAGCTCGGCCAATTGGTCGCAAAAGCTTCCGGCTTTGTCAGCGCCAACATTCATGCCAGCGTCAGCGGCAAGGTCGAACGTATAGAAAGAA
Source organism: Acholeplasmataceae bacterium (assembly GCA_012744295.1). GTDB lineage: Bacteria > Bacillota > Negativicutes > Acidaminococcales > Acidaminococcaceae > JAAYIB01. Next base: position 9,689 of record JAAYIB010000187.1, on the reverse strand, counting down.
GATACCTCCCCAACGGCGGCATAACCGAATGCCTGGTGATCAGGAACGACGGTCTTGACACCTTTTCTGACGAAATTGACTCATCAGGCAGCCTTGAGAACCTGACGGCGGAGAAAATCCGTTCGCTGCTCCAGGAAAAGGGCATTGTCGGCATGGGCGGAGCGGCTTTTCCCACCCATGTCAAATACGCGCCCCCAAAAGACGGCCCCGGCATTGACACGGTCATCATTAACGGTATCGAATGCGAGCCCTTTGTTACGGCTGACCATCGTGTCCTGCTCGAAAAGCCAAAGGAAGTCATTCGCGGCTTGAAATACTTTCTCCTCGCCTCAGGCGCGGCCAGGGGCGTGATCGCCATCGAGGACAACAAGCCCGATGCCATCAGCCTCTTGACGGAACTTACCGAAAACGAATCCAACATTGAAGTTGTAACTTGTCAGGAAAAATACCCGCAAGGTTCGGAAAAACAGCTGATTTACGCCGTCACGGGGCGCATTGTCCCGGAACGCGCGCTGCCTGCATCCGTCGGTGTCATAGTTGATAACGTTTCTACCGCCGTTCAAACAGCCTTAGCCGTTGAAACAGGGCTTCCCTGTTACGAACGGGTTCTTACCGTCAACGGCGATGCCGTCGCGAGACCCGGCAACTATCTTGTAAGAATCGGCTCCTTATACAGCGACGTCGTAACGCTGGCCTGCGGCGGGACAAAGGCGCACGTTGCCAAAATTCTCTGTGGCGGACCCATGATGGGTTTTGCCGTTTCCTCTCTTGAATACTCCGTAATCAAGGGTACAACAGGCATCTTGCTCTTCAGTCCGGATTCAGGGGCTGCAGAGTATAGCCCCGAACAAACCTGCGTCCGCTGCGGACGCTGCCTCGAAGTCTGTCCGATGTTTTTGCAGCCGACAGTCATTGCCAAGGCAGTCAAACGGAAGAAGTGGTATGATGCCGTTAATGCCGACATTTCCGCCTGTATCGAGTGCGGCTGCTGCTCTTACAGCTGCCCCGCCCATATACCGCTCGTTCAATACATACGCATGGGCAAGCAGTTCATCATGACTGACGGTTCGGGCGGCTTTAACCCTCTGTATTCGGGTTGAAATCGATTCTGCCATAATGGGACCTCTCAGGATAAAGAAAGGAACTTTTTCGATGAAGCCATCTCAGAATCCGGCGCCGCCGGTTATCATAACTCCTTCGCCGCACGTTCACTGCGGCAGTACGGTCAGCAAAGCAATGCGTGACGTTTTGCTGGCGCTGCTGCCTGCCGTTCTTGCTTCGCTCTGGTTCTTCCGGCTGCAGGGATTAACGGTGATCATTGCCTGCTGCCTCTCGGCAGTCTTTTTTGAGGCCGTCTGTCAGAAGGTCATGAACAGGCCGGTTACAATAAAAGACGGCAGCGCTTTGCTGACCGGTCTTTTGCTGGCGCTTTGCCTGCCGCCTGCCCTTTCACCGCTCCTGGCGGCGTTCGGCGGTTTTTGCGCCATCGTGATCGGCAAGCAGGTCTTCGGCGGACTCGGAAACAATATCTTCAATCCCGCACACATCGGGCGCGCGATACTTCTTGCGTCCATGCCCCAGCAAATGACGACCTGGACTCCCCCTGCCGCATCCTTTGGCAGCGTCGGCTCAGCCGCCTACGCTCAGGCCGTCAGCTCGGCAACCTGGGCGGCCAAGGGCGCAGACGCGGTAAGCAGCGCAACACCGCTCGCACTGCTTAGAACGTCCGAGGCGCTTTGGCAAAAGGGTGGAGCCGCAGTTGACGCGCTGCCGCCGCTGCAGCAAATGTTTTTCGGCAATATCCCGGGCTCACTCGGCGAAACCAGCGTGCCCGCAATTCTTTTGGGGGGGCTTTTCCTGATCTGGCGAGGTCACGTCGACTGGCGCATTCCTGTTTATTACCTGCTTACGGTTTTCGTAATAACTGGGGCCTACGGCTTCTTTCACGGCTACCCGGCATCATTTCCCTTTTATCACCTGTTCGGAGGGGGTCTGATGATCGGAGCTTTCTTTATGGCGACCGACTGGGTCACGAGCCCGCTGACCAAGCGGGGCAGAATCATCTTCGCTCTGGGTCTCGGCCTTTTGACCGCGCTGATTCGCCTGCGCGGCGGCTTTGTCGAAGGCGTCTGCTATTCAATTTTGCTGATGAACATGCTGACGCCGCTGATTGACCGCTATGTTCACATTGTTCCTTTCGGGGGGAGGCGTCGCAAAGATGAAAAGTAAGGACTTCCTTCGCCTGCCTTTAACACTTTTGATTATCTGCGCCGTCTGTACGGCCTTAGTTGTCGCGGCGCACGATTATACCGCGGGCATCATTGCCAGCCGCCAGGCGGCTGAAATTGATGCCGCCTACAAACAAATTTTTCCCGAGCTCGGCAAGCTGGAAAAGATTTCCGCCCCACCCGACTCCCCAATCAGGGAAGTGCATCGTTCGGCTCGCGGCAGCGGCTTTAACGGCTATATTTACACCGTTGCGCCAAAAGGGTATGCGGGAGAAATCAGCTTGATGGTCGGCATCGCCTATCCTTCAATGAAGATTACGGGCGTCAGGATTATCAGTCAGAAAGAAACTCCGGGGCTTGGATCAAAATGCACGGAGCCCGCTTTTCTCGACCAGTTTACAGGCAAGGACCTCCACAGAAATTTAGAAGTAAGCAAGAAAGCCGGTTCTCCCCAGGAAATTCAGGCAATTACCGCGTCAACAATTACTTCGAGGGCAATTGTTGACGGCATTAATCTTGCCAGCGCCCATTTCCGCAGCAATTACCTGAAGTAATGTTGTTTTTAACCGAGAGAAAAATACAATTCGGCCAAGCTGCCCGTTCCATTATCTCTGTTGTTCCGGGAAAGGAGTCTTGTCATGTTTGCAGAAATTAAAAAGGGCATAATCAAGGAAAATCCTCTCTTTGTCCAAATTCTCGGCGTCTGCCCGGCGCTCGCCACAACATCGTCTTTGACGAATGCGTTAGGCATGGGGGCAGCCTTCTCGCTCGTCCTCATCTTTTCCAATCTCATGATTTCGGCGCTCAAGTCGATGATTCCCGAGCAAATCAGAATACCCTGTTATATCGTGGTCATAGCTTCCTTGGTCACGGTAACGGAAATGCTGATGGGTGCGCTTGTACCTGACATTTATGCCGCTCTCGGCATCTTCATACCGTTAATAGTGGTTAACTGCATTATTCTTGGCAGGGCAGAGGCCTTCGCCAGCAAAAGAGGAGTTTTTGCTTCGCTGCAGGACGCTCTCGGCATGGGTCTCGGTTTTACGCTCGCCCTTGCAAGCGTAGGCTCCATTCGCGAGCTCCTGGGAGCGGGAACATTGCTTGGATTTCCGGTGCTCGGCTCGTCCTTTCAGCCGATTATGCTGATGGCGCAGCCGCCCGGTGCCTTTATCACTATGGGGTTCCTGTTTGCAGGCGTCAACTACCTGAAGCAAAGAAAGGAGGCGCGTCATGGATAGTACGTTCGGCATTGTCTTCGGCGCACTTTTTATCTCCAACATAGTCCTTTCGCAATTCCTCGGGTTATGTTCATTTCTCGGCGTTTCCAAAAACATGCGCAATGCCCTTGGAATGAGTGCGGCTGTTGCCTTCGTCATGATTATGGCCTCAACCATTTCCTGGTTTCTTTATCATAGTTTTCTCCTCCCCTTCGGTCTGGCCTATTTGAAAACGATTGTCTTCATCCTGGCCATCGCCTCGCTGGTCCAGCTTCTGGAAATGTTCATGAAAAAGCATTCACCTGGGCTGCACAAGGCCATGGGTGTCTTTCTGCCCTTGATTACAACCAACTGCGCCATTTTGGGCATTGCCTTGATCAATGTTCAAAAGGAATACAGCTTGTTTGACGCTACAGTTAACTCCGTCAGCACCGCGCTCGGCTACACACTCGCCCTTGTCGTTTTTTCCTGCATTCGGGAACGACTGGACGAGGCCGACCTGCCGGAAAGCATGAAAAATCTGCCGATAGCACTAATTACTGCCAGCTGCATGTCCATCTCCCTTTTGGGACTGTCCGGGATGCACTGACGCTTACAGGAGTTGAATGATATGATTGAAGCCGTATCTCTCGTTGCCGGTATCGGCGCCGTATTCGGACTCGGACTGACCTATGCCAGCCGCAGACTGGCAGTATATATCGATCCTCGCATTGACATCGTGGCAGGACTTTTGCCCGGCGCCAACTGCGGAGCCTGCGGCTATCCCGGCTGCTCGGGGCTGGCGGAAGCCGTAATTCAAGGCAAAGCCGACCTTTCCCACTGCGTAGCCTGTACGCCCGAGGCCAAGCAGGAAATTGCCGCTGCGCTTGGGTTCACCAGGGAACTCCCGCTGAGCCTTGAATTAAGGAAGGTAGCCCGTCTTGCCTGCAACGGCTGCAACAACAACCTGACCAAACCATACAACTACAAGGGAATCCGCGAATGCCACGTGGTCGCGAGGTCCTTCGGCAGTCCCGACAAGTGCAATTATGGCTGCCTCGGCTTCGGCTTCTGTGTCAACGTCTGTCCCTTTCACGCGATTTCTCTCGGAGCAAACGGCCTGCCCGTGATCGACTACGAAAAATGTACCGGCTGCGGCGTATGTGTGCAGCAGTGCCCGCAAAAGGTATTGTATCTGAGCAACGCCCTTCACAAAATTCACATCAAATGCAATAACAGAGCCAAGGGCAAGGCCGCGATGACTCATTGCAGCGTTTCCTGCATCAGCTGCGGCCTGTGCGTGAAAAAATGTCCGACGCAGGCAATTACGATGAAAGAGGACGTCAACGGCAGTCTGCCGGTCATTGACCGTGATAAATGCATCGAATGCGGCCTTTGCGTCAAAGCCTGCCCGCGCCACTGCATCCAGTTCCTTGAGCCTATTGACAACGAAGTGCCTACCCTCTCGAATCCGAAAACGGCCGGTACGGGCTGTGAAGGCTGTGCCGCGAAAGAAACCTGCGGAATGCATCTATGAGAAAACTCTTACTGGCTTTTTTACTTCTAAGCAGCCTGCTGACCGCCGGCTGCTTTTCGCACTCAAAAAATTATAGTGATACGCGCTTTTTAATGGACACCGTTGTCAAAATAGACGCACGGGGAGAGAGCGAGCAAATTCTCAGGCAAACCGTCGATGAGGCCTTCAGGGTCTTTACCGAGGTTGCCGATGAAACGGACCGCTATCAGGACGGAGCCGCCAACGGCCTTTACCGGTTAAATGCCTCCGCAGGCCGGGGCCCCTTTACCGCCGGCAGTCACCTGCTTTACCTTGCCCGAATGTCGAAGGAGCAGCCCTTTGAGGAATTCGACGCTTCACTTGCGCCCCTGATTGACCTCTGGCGCCGGCACGGCGTCGCTAAAACCGTTCCGGGCACTGAAGAGCTTGCGGCGGCGCAGTCCCTCACCGGCAAAGACAAGTACACCGTGGATGCCGCTTCAGGCACAGTTACGCTGCTAACGGGGGCGGGCCTTGACTTGGGCGCCCTTGCCAAGGGCTACGCTGTTGACAAGGCTGCGGCAATACTGACCGGAAACAAGAAAATTGCAGGCGCACTCGTCAATGCCGGAGGCAACATCAAGGCCGTCGGCACCAAGCCCGACGGGAAACCGTGGCGCATCGCCCTGCAGCATCCACGCAAAAGCGACGACTTCCTTGGCGTAATCAAACTGGCACCCCAGGAGGCTGTGGCGACTTCCGGTGACTACCAACGCTATTACGAGGCCGGGGGCCAACGCTTCCACCATCTGCTTGACCCTCAAACCGGCCTTCCCGCCCGGCATGCGATTGCGGTAACGGTAGTGGCTCCTTCGGCCCTGACGGCAGACTTCTATTCCACGCTGCTGTTCGTCCTGCCGCCGGAAAAAGCCATAATGACAGTAGAAAGCAATTCCGAGCTCGGGGCCGTAATCGTCAGGCCGGACAATTCCGTTTATGTTTCCCCATCTCTTGCGACTCGTTTCGAACCTGCCCGCTAAGGAGGACTGTATGCGCAAAAACGACCTGTACCTGATTTTCATGCTGCTGGCTCTGGCCGCTCTGCTGCATTTCTTCCTGCTGACACAGGAAAAGGCAGGTTCGCTTTATCTCGAAATACGCCAGGATGCCAAAATTGTACAGAGGGTCAAGTATTCCGCGCTGACAGCCGCTGTCCAGCAAACACTTGAAACATCGCACGGCAAGATTGAAATCGAATTCAAACCCAGCCGGGGCGTCCGCATCGTTTCTTCTCCCTGCCCCGACAAGCTGTGCGTTCATCAGGGCTATATCAATAAAGGCGGTCAGGCCATTCTCTGCCTGCCGGAGAAAATCCTCATCTCGCTAATATCCGACCAGGAAGAAGGTGCTCCCGATGCCGTACTCCGCTAAGCTTACAACGCGGGAACTTGTCCTGCTCGGACTCCTGCTGGCAGCAGCCGTCATCCTGCGCCTGATGGAAAACATCCTGCCCTTTCCCATACAAATCCCCGGCGCCAGGCTTGGCCTCGCCAACAGCGTAACAATTATCGCTCTGCTGCTTTTCGGCACGCGCAGTACCGTCCTTTTGCTTTTAGCGAGGCTGCTCCTGGTCGGGGTTATCAGTACGGGCCTTTTGTCGCCGGGCTTCCTCATCGGCCTCGGAGGGGCCGCCTGCAGTTTCGCCGCCATGGCGCTCGCTATTCGCACCGGACTTTTTTCACCTGTCGGCATCGGCGTCACGGGAGCCTGCGCCCATAATTGCGGACAGCTGCTCGCAGCCATGCTTCTTCTCCAGTCAACAGCACCTGCGGCCTACCTGCCGCTTTTGCTGGTTATCGCAATACCGACGGGCTTCAGCACGGGCCTGATCGCAAGGCTGGTACTGCCTGTGCTGCGACGTGAAAACCAAAACCGCCAACAATAAAAAACCCCCGGTCCTGTACTGACCCCCGAAAGTTAGACCTAAAATCTAACGATATGGTGGGCACCTCAGAACCGGGGGTTTCTTCATCATCATAAAAAAGCCATGTAGATTGGTATCACCAAAAGGCAGAGCAGCGTGGTAAGGCTCACGACAATCGCTCCGTACTTGGTATCCGCCCCATAAATACTAGCCAGAATCGGCACCTGGGTCATCACCGGAAGCGCCGCCAGCACAACAAAAACCTGCAGCATCAGATAAGGTATCTCGATAAAACGCGCGACCAAAATGACCAATAAGGGAGACACCAAGAAGCGCCCCAACAAAAGAAGGTTGATGTCGCGCGTGAACTTCAGCTCCTGCAGCCTCACTGTGCTCAGCGTATAACCGATGAATAGCATCGAAAGCGGCGTGACCATGGTGCCGAGGTACTTGAAGCTGCTCATAAGGAACGCGGGCAACTTTACCTCCAATAGTACCAGCACCAAGGCAAGGATGAAGCTGATAAGGGGCGGAGAAAACACCAGCTTCAGGTTCTCCCAGCTGACAATGGCTACCTCCTCTTCGCGGCCGCTCTTATTGATGCTGTAATTGCCGAGCGTCCAGAACATGCTGGCATTGGCAAGAAAATAAATAAGCACATACGGAATTGACTTTTCCCCAAAAAGGGCCAGGCAAACGGGAACGCCGATGAAGATTGCCGAGGAAGAGAAAAAGCCGGCCTGAAAAATCCCTGCCTTCTGCGGCGGCAGGTTGGCAAAACGGGCGACAAAACCCGCAATTACAAAGCTGATCAACATTGATACGTACGGCACGGCGATACTGTTAACCAAGCTGAAAAAATCATCTTTTGAGAAGTTCGCCAGAAAATTCCAAATCATATACGTCGGCAGCGCCAGCCTGTTCACCAGCATCGGCATCAGCGGCGCCGTTTCCCTCGTTATCCATTTGGCTTTGGCAAAGAAGAAACCGCTTGCCACCATGATTACTATGACAAGCAGGCTTGTCAGTGTTTGCATAAATTCCAAGGTTGTTTCCACCTGACTTTAGCAGGGAAGGGTTAATATTGTCCCTCTTCCTCCGCTTCTATTCTTGTTACCATTACTTTGTCTATTCTCATTCTGTCCATGTCAACCACTTCGAATTTAAAGGTACTCCAGGTGAAAGCTTCTCCGGTTTTCGGCATATAGCCGAGAAAAGATGTAATGAAGCCGCCCAGGGTTTGATAGTGGTCTCGGTCCTCGCCCGGCATTTCCGCAACCTCGAAATAGTCCTTGAAGTCCTCTATCGGCAGCAGTCCGTCCACAAGCCAGGATTTCTCGTCTCTTTGCACGATGCTCTGGATTTCCTCATCCTCCTCGGGCAAATCTCCTACCAGATGTTCCAAAATATCGTGCAGCGTAACGAGCCCAAGCAGACCGCCGAATTCATCCATCACGAAGGCTACGTGCATACCCGACTGCTGGAATTGTTCCAACAGCTTAAAGGCGCGGAGACTCCGCGGCACAAAAAGGGGCTGCTCGATATTTTCCTCTATCGGCAGGCTGTCTGCACAGCGTTTTGACAAAAGATCCTTCACAAAGATTATGCCAAGCACGTCGTCGAGGCTTCCCCGCGCGACCGGCAGCTTCGAGTGCGGACTTTCCGTGATGATTTGCCATAAATACTCGTCGTCACGATCCAAATCCAGCCAGTCAATCTGTGTACGCGGCGTCATCAAGGCCGCCGCCCTCATATCCCCGAGACGAAAAACCCTGTCTACAATGTTGCGTTCCGCTTCCTCAAAAGTCCCGAGCAGTGTTCCCTCGGCAATCATTATCTTGATTTCCTCTTCGGTAACGCCCGCGTCCTCAGGTTTTTTGACGCCGATTAGTTCCAGCACCACTTCCGTCGAAAAGCTCAAAAGCTTGACCAGGGGCATAAAAAGTCTCGACAAAAACCTCATGGGACGGGCAATCGCCACCGCTATCGGCTCGGGATTGTTCAGGGCAACCCTTTTCGGCACAAGCTCGCCGATAATTAAGGAAACATAGGTAATCAAAGAAACGACTAAGGCTATGCTGATAGTAGAAGCATAAGGACCGACAAGCGGCAGCGGCTTCAGATGGTTCACCAAGCCCTGCGCTATTGTGACGCCTCCGTAAGCACCGGTAAAAATTCCGATCAAGGTAATACCGATCTGCACCGTTGAAAGAAGAGGCGTCGGATCATTTGCGAGCTCCAGTGCCGCTCTGGCACCGCTGCTGCCCTCAGCGGCAAGCTTCTCGAGCCTCGGCTTGCGCGAAGAAACGATCGCTATTTCCGTCATGGCAAAAAGTCCGTTTGCAATTATCAGAACGATAATGATTAGAATCTCGACAGCCATTAAGGCCTCTCCTCCAAGCTTGAAGCGCGCTTTCCGCAATTTATAGTTTCATTTTATCCTATGGCGTGCCTTAAGTCTACATTAACCTATCGCGACAACGGGCAAAAGCAGGCTTTGCCGATTGTCAAAACGGCAAAAATAAGGTATACTAACTGATGTGAAACCAGAAACGCGGATGTAGCTCAGTGGTAGAGTACCGGCTTCCCAAGCCGTGGGTCACGAGTTCGAATCTCGCCATCCGCTCCAATTGTTCCCATTGCTCCCTCTACAGGGAGCTTTTTTGTTATGCCGTCAGCTGCGAGATTCGAAGGTTAAGAAGTTATCTCACTCCGCTATGCTGCGCTCGTAACCGCTGCCCTACTTCATCTGCGTATCGCTTTGCTCCCGCCGATCTCGTATTGCATGTGTCGCCATCCGCTCCAATTGTTCCCATTGCTCCCTCTACAGGGAGCTTTTTTGTTAT
>JAAYIB010000186.1 GCA_012744295.1 Acholeplasmataceae bacterium | reverse complement strand
GTGTTACACTAACCGCATTATCAGGTAAGCTTTCGAGATGGCTTTTGTGTCTTCTTGCGGCAAACCTTGAAGAAAACCCGACAACGCATCGTGCTAAAACATAAGGGTCGTGCCCTATTGAGAAGGCGAGAAAATAGTGTCAGTCAAAACCCGGCCGAAAAGCCGGTGCTTTGCCATACATCACTATCCTTGTGCCTTTTCGGCACAAGGATTTTTTATTATTAAAGGAGGCTGCTTCCATGGAAACAAGGCTTGCACTAATCGGTATCGTGGTCGAAAACAACGAGTCCGCGAAGAAACTGAACGAGGTTCTCCACGAATACGGAGAATACATCATCGGCAGAATGGGCCTACCCTACAGGAAACGGAGCATTTCGGTCATCAGCGTCGTCGTCGACGCTCCCGCCGACGTCATCAGCGCCCTTGCCGGCAAACTCGGCATGATCCCCGACGTCAGTACGAAAACCGTCTACTCCAGGCTGCCCTGAGCTACCGCGCTTTACAACAAAACGAAAAGAGGTCTTGCCAATGTATGACAGAAATTCACAATTTGCCGCCGAATTCATCAATGACGAAGAAATTCGGGCCACGCTGGCCTACGCCGAAGAAAACAAGCACAACCGCGAGCTCATAAGCGAAATTCTTGAGCGGGCGAAAGACTGCAAGGGCCTTAGCCACCGCGAAGCGGCCGTACTTTTGGAATGCGATCTCGAGGATGCAAACAGGGAGATGACGCGACTTGCAAAGGAAATCAAGCAGAAGCTCTACGGCAACCGCATCGTCATGTTCGCTCCCCTCTACCTCTCGAACTACTGCGTCAACAGCTGTGTCTACTGCCCGTATCACCGCGGCAACAAGCACATAACAAGAAAAAAACTGACTCAGGAAGAAATCGCACGCGAGGTGATTGCACTTCAGGACATGGGACACAAACGCCTTGCCCTGGAAACAGGCGAGGACCCCGTCAACAATCCTCTCGAATACGTTCTCGCAAGCATCAAAACCATCTACGGCATCAAGCACAAGAACGGCGCCATCCGCCGCGTCAACGTCAACATCGCCGCGACCACGGTCGAAAACTACAGGAAACTGAAAGACGCGGGCATCGGCACCTACATCCTCTTTCAGGAAACCTACCACAAGGAAACCTATGAGAAGCTCCATCCCGCAGGTCCGAAGCACGACTACGCCTACCACACGGAAGCAATGGACCGCGCAATGGAAGGCGGCATTGACGACGTCGGCATCGGCGTGCTGTTCGGGCTGAACATGTACCGCTACGACTTCGTCGGCCTGTTGATGCACGCCGAACATTTGGAGGCCAGGCTGGGAGTCGGCCCGCACACGATCAGCGTGCCCCGCATCCGCCCCGCCGACGATATCGATCCCGAAAATTTCAGCAACGCTGTTTCAGACGAAATCTTTGCCAAAATCGTTACCGTGCTGCGCATCGCCGTACCTTACACAGGTATGATCCTTTCGACACGCGAATCGGAAGAAACCCGCAAAAAGGTGCTCGAGCTCGGCATCTCCCAGATCAGCGGCGGCTCACGCACAAGCGTCGGCGGCTACGAAAAGCCCGAAGACACGGACGAGAACTCGGCGCAGTTCGACGTGAATGACCGGCGCACCCTGGACGAGGTCGTCAACTGGCTTTTGGAGCTCGGCCACATTCCGAGCTTCTGCACCGCATGTTACCGGGAAGGCCGGACAGGAGACCGCTTCATGAGCCTCGTCAAAACAGGGAAAATAGCCGACTGCTGCCAGCCGAACGCCCTGATGACCCTGAAGGAATATCTCACCGACTATGCCTCCGAGGACACACGGCAAAAGGGCGAAGCTGTCATCGCCCGCGAGCTCGATAACGTCGGCAGTAAAAAGGTCAGAGGTATTGCGGCGGCAAGGCTTAAGGAAATCGCAAACGGCAAAAGGGATTTCCGCTTTTGACTTGCGATCGCCTTGTCGGCATCCTCTGCGTCGTTCATTTTGAAAACAGTATTTTACAAATGTCTCTGCCCATAGTAAAGTTAAGATAACAATATAATTTGCTTGGGAGGAACAGGTTATGAAAACTGCTCGAAAAGTCATAATTAATGAGTTTGGCGGCGCGGATAACATGAAGCTTGTGACCGCAGAACTGCCGGCGCCGGCTCCGGGCGAGGTGCAGCTTCGCCAGACGGCCATAGGGCTGAACTTTATTGACATCTACCAGCGCAAAGGCGTCTATCCCCTGCCGCTGCCGACAGGACTCGGACACGAAGCCGCAGGAGTCGTCGAGGCAGTCGGAGCAGACGTTACGGACTTCAAGCCCGGAGACCGGGTCGCTTATATGAATGCCGGGCTCGGCGCTTATGCCGACTACCGTAATATAAGCGCCGAACGCCTCGTCAGCATCCCCGCAGGCGTCAGCGACGAACAAGCGGTGGCGCTCTTATTCAAGGGTATCACAGCGCAGTACCTGCTGCGCAAAACCCACGTGGTCAGACAAGGAGAAACCGTGTTGATCCATGCCGCCGCCGGCGGCGTGGGCCAGATCCTGGTGCAGTGGGCCAAGGCCCTGGGAGCCTTCGTCATCGGAACCGCAGGCTCCGCCGAGAAATGCCGTGCAGCGAAGGAACGCGGTGCCGACATCGTGATCGACTATTCCAAAGAAAACTGGGTGGAAACCTTGCTCGCGGCAACAGGCGGGAAAAAAGCCGACGTGGTCTATGACTCGGTCGGCAAGGATACTTTTTTGAAATCTCTCGACTGCGCCGCCCAGTTCGGCCTCGTAGTCCTGTTCGGAGCCGCTTCGGGCCCTGCGCCCGCGATCGACCCGGAGCTTCTGAACAAAAAAGGCTGCCTGTTCCTGACAAGGCCGTCAGTCTTCCCGCACAACAGCGACCCCGCCGTTTTCAAGGCCAACGCCGCCGAAGTGCTCGAAGCCATCCGCGCCGGCATCATCAAACCCTCCATCGGCAGGAAGTTCGCCCTTGCAGACATCGCGGCAGCCCATAAAACCGCCGAAGCACGGGCAACGGAAGGCGCGACGATCATAATTCCGTAAAAAAGGAAAAGGGCGAAAAACAAAAAAATGAAATAATTCGTAGGATGAAAAAACAGATGGGTTTGCTTATGCAAAGTCCATCTGTTTT
>JAAYIB010000185.1 GCA_012744295.1 Acholeplasmataceae bacterium | reverse complement strand
TACGATGACATGAATGAATTTTCTTTCGATTCGTGAAGCTCCGGGTATTTTCTTTTCCCAGCCGTGAAATATTATAAGCGTTACTAGCATGATAATTGTTGAAGCAACTGCAATCTTGATCATACCTCCGCCAATGGCAAGGCCTACGGCAGCAACCATCCATAAGCTTGCTGCCGTAGTCAGCCCGCGGACAGTCAGACCTTCATGCAGAATGGTTCCCGCTCCTAAAAAGCCAATGCCGCTTACTACCTGTGCGGCAATTCGTCCGGGGTCCCTGGGAGTATCGAAACTATCAAAGGCGTACATTGAAACCAGCATAATCAAGGCAGAGCCTGTACAGACAAGAACATGTGTACGCAAGCCGGCCGGCCTGTCGCCGCTGCCTCTTTCGATTCCGACAACGCCACCTAAAACCGCGGCAAGAAATAATCTGGTCAGCATTTCAAATTCCAGCGTTTCAAACATGTCTTTTCATTCCTCCAAAATAACTTATCCTTACACAGAGATCACATACCATTCAGCAAGGACCTGATGTCTGCAAGATAATCTTCTTTAAGTGACAGCATTCTGATTTCTCCGCTCTTCCTGAGCTTTACCTCCAGCATTTGTTCAGACAAAGTCTTAGGACCGACAACAATGCGCAGCGGATAGCCGATCAGGTCTGCATCCTTGAACTTGACTCCCGGCCTTTCTTTCCGGTCGTCTATCACTGTCTCGATTCCTGATTGAAGAAGTTGCTCGTAAAGACCTTCGGCAAAATTATTGGACTCTTCGTCCTTCACGTTGACGGGTACTACCAGGACCTGATAAGGAGCGATTGCGGCAGGCCAAATGATACCGTCTTCATCGTTGTTTTGTTCGATAGCCGCGGCCATGGTGCGGCTGACTCCCACTCCGTAGCAGCCCATTACCAAAGGTTTTTCCTTGCCGTTCTCGTCAAGATAATTAGCCTTTAAGGCTTCGCTGTATTTTGTAAAGAGTTTAAATACCTGACCGACTTCTATACCTTTCGCCTTGGTAACCTTTGCTCCGCAATGGGGGCAGGGATCAGACTCCTGTATCAGCCTGATGTCAGCCGTGAAGGTTGGTTCAAAATCTCTCTTCGGGTTAACATTCAAATAATGGACATCAACCTTGTTAGCACCGCAACAGAAATTTCTCATTCCCATAACCGTGTTATCAGCAACCACGACTGCCTTGTCGTGTTTTAGGCCGACAGGTCCCATAAAGCCAGGAACGGTTTCTGCATTGAGCAGGTCCTCCTCAGACGCCATTTCCAGATTATTTACGCCGCAGGTATTGATTACCTTTACTTCGTTAACCTCGTGGTCACCACGCACAAAACAAAGAATTAAGCCTTTTTCGCTTTTATAAGCAACTGCTTTTACGCTCTTTTCAACAGGAAGTCCGAGGAATTGACAAACAGCAGCAATAGTTTTGCAGTTAGGTGTTTCAACCTGCTTTACTGTACCCGGCTCCTCAGTTTCAGTCTCAAGAGGCTTCAGTTCCGCTTTTTCCACGTTTGCGGCATAAGAACAAGAGGAACAAAAGACTATCTCGGCTTCCCCGCTTTCGGCAATTACCATAAATTCGTGCGAGCCACTGCCGCCAATTGCGCCTGAATCCGCCTCGACAGGTCTGAAATTTAGACCGCACCGAGTGAATATTCTCGTGTAGGCCTCATACATTGCTTTATATGCCGAATCCAGTCCGGCCTCATCCCGGTCAAACGAATAGGCGTCCTTCATGATAAATTCGCGTCCGCGCATCAAACCGAAACGCGGACGACGTTCGTCCCTGAATTTATTTTGAATCTGATAGACGTTAAGAGGCAGCTGACGATACGAACGTACATCGCTCCGGATTAAAGTTGTTACCATTTCTTCATGGGTAGGCCCTAAGCAAAAATTTCTGCTGTGACGATCGTTAAGCCGAAACATTTCCGCTCCGTAAACATCCCAGCGTCCGCTTTCCTGCCACATTTCGGCAGGCTGCACTATCGGCATCAGCAGTTCCTGTGCGCCTGCCCTATCCATTTCTTCGCGGACAATAGTTTCTATCTTCTTTAATACGCGTAAGGCTAAGGGCAAATAGCTGTATATTCCTCCTGCAGCCTTGCGCATAAAGCCCGCACGCAACATCAATTGATGGCTGATTACCTCTGCTTCCGCAGGAACCTCGCGCAAAGTTGGAGCATATAATCGCGATACTCGCATCAAATCATCTTCCTCTCAGCAATAATTCTGTCAATTTCTGCAAAAAGCTCCGATATAATTTCTTCTTCTTTTACTTTCTTGATTATCTGGCCTTTTCGGAAAATCAGGCCTTGCCCAATGCCGCCGGCAATACCCACATCAGCTTCTCGTGCTTCGCCCGGGCCATTGACTGCGCAGCCCATTACGGCTACCGTGATTGGTTCGTCTAATTCCTGAAGTCTCTGCTCAACCATAAGAGCGAGTTTTTCCAATTGAATTTGCGTTCTGCCGCAGGTGGGACAAGAAATAAGCGTGGGACCAAACTCTCTTAACCTTAGTGCCTTCAGAATTTCTTTCGCAACCTTAATTTCGTGAAGAGGATCACCTGTCAGTGAAACACGTATAGTGTCTCCTATTCCCTCTGCGAGTAAGGTTCCGATGCCGACAGCGGATTTAATGATGCCGGAGTTTACTGTTCCGGCTTCGGTTATACCGACATGAAGGGGATAGTCACATTGTCCAGCCATAAGTCTGTACGCTTCGATAGTCAGAGGCACGTCATGTGCCTTCAAAGATATTTTGATGTTTTTGTAGCCAATGTCTTCGAGAATGTCAATGTGCCGCCAGGCAGCTTCGACCATAGCCGCAGCTGTGGGTTTGCCGTGTTTTTGTAAAATGTCCTTGGGTAATGAACCGGCATTGACGCCAATCCTGATGGGTATATCTCTTTCAGCGGCTTTTTCGACTACCATCGCCACCTCATTATGTCCGCCAATATTGCCGGGGTTAAGCCTGAGTCCGTCGACACCGGCAGAAAGCGCGGCTAAGGCAAGCTTGTAATCGAAATGAATGTCAGCTACAAGGGGAACACTGACTTTGTTCTTAATCTCGGCAAGAGCTGCGGCTGCGGTCAGATTCGGAACGGCGCAGCGGACAATGTCACAACCCGCAGCTGCGAGCTGGTTAATCTGCAGTACCGTAGCGGCAACGTCTTCAGTCTTTGAATTGGTCATGGACTGAATGCTTATCGCTGAGTTGCCGCCTATTTCAACTTTGCCTAATCTGAGAACGCGGGTTATTCTTCTGTCCATTAAAGTATCACTTCACCTTCATCATCGTCATTTCGTCAAATCAAGGAAGGTCGCAATGGCAGTAATTGCCAATATTATTGCAAATCCTACCATTTGAATAGCCCCCATTACTTTCGAACTTAATGGCTTGCCCCTGATTGCCTCTATGCTCAAAACAATCAAATGCCCTCCATCAAGCGCAGGAATAGGCAGCAGGTTCATAATACCCAGATTAATGCTTAAAAATGCGACAAAGTTAAGCAGGGACATTATTCCCCTTTCGGCAACTTCACCGGCCATTTGGGCAACACCAATCGGTCCGGCGACGTCAGCCGGCGCTTTTCCCGTAAAAATTTTTATCAAGCCGTTAGAAATATTCAAAATAACGTTTTTAGTAGCAACTACCGATAGTTTTGCGGAATCAAAAACTGAAAGAGAAACCTTCTCATAAGAAGGGTAAACTCCGATTAATGGCCGTTTGAGGTCCTCATTGTATTCAGGCGTTATCTTGATTTCTTTTTTAATCTCGTTTCTTTCAACCTCAAAGGTGACTTCGGTCTTCGGGTATTTTGCCAGTGTTTGAATAAGTCCATCGAAGGATTTTACACTTTCGCCGTTGATAGCGATGATCCGGTCGCCTTCCCTGAGACCGGCTACCGCAGCTGGTTTCCCTTTAATCACTTCGCCAATGACGTTTGAATTGGTCGGCTGATCGATGCCGTTAACGGCAAAAATGCAAAAAAACAAGAAAACAGGCAAAATGAAGTTCATCAATGAACCGGCAACGATAACAAGCATACGTGAAAGCATCGGTTTGGACGAAAAGCCGTCAGGTGTCTTTTCATCATCCGGGTCCATGCCAGCTATCTTGTTGTAACCACCGAGAGGAATCATGCGCAGCGAATAGAGCGTATCCCCCTCTTTTGTTTGATAAATTTTCGGCCCAAACCCGATTGCAAATTCCTCCACCTTCATACCGGTAAGCTTTGCCGTAATGAAGTGACCGAACTCGTGAATTGTTACCAGAATACCGAAAACAAATATTGCTGCTAAAATTGTCGTCAACTGCTTACCTCCTATTTAAATTGATGTAATAGCTTTATTTGGTGCTGGGCAGAAAGTCTCGCCAGGCTGTCTGCCGATTCTATGTCGGCCAAAGCGGGATTGCACACGGACTTATGAGTTTCAAGCACGGCTGCCACAACTCGTTCAATCTCAATAAAATCAATTTTCCCTGATAAGAATGCATAAACCGCTTCCTCGTTCGCCGCGTTGAAGGCGCATGGATATGTCCCTCCTGCCTTTCCACAATTTACGGCTGTTTGCAAAAGAGGAAAAACATTATTATCCGGTCTTTCAAAAGTGAGCGGAGAAGCCTTAACCAAATCAAGCCTGCCGAAAGCCGATTCCCATCGTGCAGGGTAAGAAAGAGCGTACTGTATAGGGAGCTTCATATCCGGAAGACCCATTTGTGCAATAAGCGAACCATCATGATATTCAACAAGTGAATGAACTATGCTTTGAGGATGAACAACTACTTCTATTTTAGCGTAATCAACATCAAAAAGCCAATGGGCTTCAATTACCTCCAGCCCTTTGTTTGCCAAAGTTGCAGAATCGACTGTAATTTTTTTACCCATACTCCAGTTAGGATGCTTCAAACATTGTTCAAGAGTAACAGACATTAGCTGTTGCCGGGAAAAACCACGGAACGGACCTCCGGACGCTGTTAATAACAAGCGTTTAATACTATCGGCCTTTTCTCCGTTCAACGCTTGGAAAATCGCGCTGTGTTCGCTGTCTACAGGCAGCAAAGTTACAGAATTGCGTTTAACCGCTTCCATTACGATTGCCCCTGCAGCAACCAGAGTTTCCTTGTTAGCTAAAGCTATGTTCTTCTTGGCTTCAATTGCCGCTATCGTCGGCCTTAAACCGGCATAACCCGATATCGCCGCAACTACCGTGTCGATTTTGCCATACGTGGCTACCGCTGACAAGCCTTCCTGGCCTGTCACGATTTCCGTCTTGCCCTTGATGCGCTTCTTCAGTCGTGCGGCTGCCGCAGTATCGAAGACAGCAACAAGCTCCGGTTCAAATTCTATTATTTGTTTTTCTAAAATCTCATCATTCGCATTTGCGGCAAGTGCCAACACCTTGAATTGACCGCTGTTTTGCTTCGCAACCTCAAGGGCTTGCCTGCCGATAGATCCCGTGCTTCCCATTATTGCAATATTTTTAATCATTATTCAAATACACATCCTTTTGTTTGCTTACAAAAAAAAGTAATAGATAAAATAGTAACTTGTGGGAATTGCAAACAGCAAACTGTCAAATCGATCAAGCACTCCGCCGTGTCCCGGGAAAAAGCTGCCTGAATCCTTGAAGCCAAAAGATCGTTTCATCAGTGACTCGGTTAAATCTCCCAAAGGCGCAAATAATCCAATCAGTACAGCCAGAAGAAAAATTTTC
>JAAYIB010000184.1 GCA_012744295.1 Acholeplasmataceae bacterium | reverse complement strand
GCAGAATAGCGCTCAGCGTCAACGACAGCGTGCTCCGCTATACGCGATTGTAGCTAAAACCAAAACACACTTTTCGGCAGCTGCGTAACCCCGTCAGGACAAAAGTCCTGACGGGGTTTTTATGAGAAAATACACTTGTTCACTTTATTGCGTAGATACCGGCCTGCATGCCGGAGAGCCAGAAGAGCTCGACGACGGAAAAGCCTGTTTCCTGCAGAAGGCGCACATTTTCAGTTAGGGTTGCCGGAAAAAACTCCGTGCCGCACCTACTCAAATATTTATCCACGCTCTTTTCTTCCTTGCCGGCAGCAAGCTGGGCCTTGCGCCAGCAGGCGAGGGCGATGTCCATGCCTGCCTGTGTGGCGGGAAGAAAAGACTCGAAGCTGACATAAACGCCTTGCGGCTTCAACATGCGCAGGCAATTGGCGACGGCCTTTTTCTTGCCTGCCGCCGCAGAATAATAGTGATGCGAGAGAATCGCGGTGACGACGTCAAAGGAATCGTCCGGCAAAGCAAGTTCCTCGGTAGGCTGCTGCACAAAGGCGCAATCGGCACCGGCCAGCTTAACCTTGGCTATTTTTAGCATCGCACTTGACGGGTCTGCCGCCACGAAGCTTGCCTCGGGAAATCTTGCGAGAGCCTTTTTCACAAAGGTTCCCGTGCCGGCGCCCGTATCAAGCCAGGCAGCCGGAGCAGGCTTTATTACTTCAATCAAGTCCAGCGTTCTTTCGTGGAAGGCGGCGTAATACGGCATGGTTTTTTCGATGTTGCCGTCATACTCGGCCGCCGGTTGTGAAGTCCTGTTATCTTTCATGCTTGCTTTTCCTCCCAGTCGTCTCAAAAGAATTCTGCCAAATATGCTTTGAACGTGTCAGCTGTTGCGCTCCGCTTCCGAGTCAAGCACGCTTTTCCGCACATAGACGCAGCCTTCCATAATAGTCCGCGCCGTACGGTAAACGCCTACCTTGTCAATCTTGGTTTCCGCTTCCTCCTGATGGCCAAGGCATTCAACCGGGATGACGCCCTGGGGATGTCCGATCAGGATTTCGCCGCGGCTCTTTGCTTCTTCGTCCAGCAGTTCATGAACTATGCTGCCCGGTATGCGGGCGGCCACACCGGTGGCGACCGTTCCCGTAATCGGATAAGCCTTGTGCATCTTCAACATGAAGGTCAGGCGGGAAAGAAAGTCGACTTCCTCAGACTTGATTGCTTTGCCGTTAAAACAGGTATAGTCTTTTTTGGGGGAAACCATAGCGAAAAACGGTTGATACGGCGTTAGCTTTTTCGCATCCTGCCAGTTTTTCACGAGCCCGATTTTTTCGCACACCCTGCCGCGGATGTTCTCTATTTCTTCCATCAGCCAGGCATTGTTGTCTATCCAGTCCGGGGTTTCGTCGCCGCTTAGGCCGAGCGACTCCGCCCTGATGAAGACCACCACGTTGCCCGCGTCGACTATCGACACTTCGTAGGCTTTGCCGTCGACCTCGATGCTGTCGCGCGTATTGCCTGTC
This sequence comes from Acholeplasmataceae bacterium, assembly GCA_012744295.1. Lineage (GTDB taxonomy): Bacteria > Bacillota > Negativicutes > Acidaminococcales > Acidaminococcaceae > JAAYIB01. Next base: position 5,675 of record JAAYIB010000184.1, on the reverse strand, counting down.
GGCAGGAGCTTGCCCGTAATACCGCCAATCACACCCGACCAGTCGATCGTGATCTTGGCGCCGGTGCCCGGGCAGCCGTCAATCGCAAAATCTCCCTCCACCTGCGCCTTGCCGTATTTGACCGGAACTTCCGCGCGGAGAATGCGGTTGGTATTGGTCATGCGGATTCTGACCGTGGTAACAGGTTCAACCGGCGCCACAAGGCCGTTATCGATCGCAAAAGGGCCGACAGCGGACGAAATGTTGCCGCAGTTGCCGCCGTAGTCGATGAAAGGCTCGACCATGCTCACCTGTCCGAAGGTGTAATCGACATCGGCCTCATCGTCAGGGCTCGGAGCAATGACCGCGCATTTGCTGGTCAGGACGTCCGCTCCCCCCAGTCCGTCAATCTGGCGGACATCGGGGCTGCCGTAAATGGCAAGAATAACCTTGTCCCTTGCTTCAGGGTCCTGCGGGAGCTCGTTGGCCAGAATGAAAACACCTTTGCTCGTGCCGCCGCGCACGATTGAGCATTTGTACATGTCCATTTCCTTGTGCATGAAAAACCCTCCTTGTTCTTTATCCGCGACCGTTTGCTATTTTCAGCCGGCGCAGTCTTCTCCGATATTTACCTGGTGTCCGCTGTAATTGCCCTGCACTACGGTCTTTTGATACTTGGAAACTGCGAGCAGCCGGGCGAAATCGATACAGGTTTCGTAGCCCATGCGCTCGAGCATGTAAACAACGTCTTCCGTGGCAACGTTGCCCGAGGCGCCCGGTGCGAACGGACAGCCACCCAGGCCGCCGAGCGCCGCCTGCACGTTCGTTATCCCCGACTCGACCGCCGCAAGCGTGCAGGCAGTCCCCATGTTGCGCGTGTCGTGTATATGAATGTCTAAAAGCACTTCGGGGAACTCTGCTCGTACAGCCTTAACCGTGTCTCGCACCTGTCCGGGCGTTGCCGTGCCGATGGTGTCGCAGAGGCTGAAACGCCTTATGCCCAGTTCGCTGCCTGCCTTCATCAGGCTTAAGACATCCTCGATCGGCGTCTCGCCGGCAAAGGGACAGGAAAAGGTTGTCGCCAGGTCAAGCGTGACAGCAAGCTCCGGCAGCTCACGCCTGATGGCCGCAAGTCCCTGCAGGGATTGCGCAACGGTCTGCTTCACGTTCGCCAGGTTATGACGCTCGCTGACGGAAATTACTGTGCTTACCTCTCGCAGCCCTGCGTCTGCAGCCGCCTTTGCCCCGTAAAGATTCGGCACCAGGGCGAAAAGCTCCAGATCCTGGTCAGCATGTTCTGCTATCGTCGCACGAACAAGCTCGTGCGCGTCCTTCATCTGGGGCACCGCCTTAGGCGAGACGAAGGAAGTCAGCTGCAGACGCCTCACGCCCGCCTCAATCAGGCCGTCGATGATGATCATTTTTATTTCCCGGGGAATGTATTCCTCCACATTTTGAAAGCCGTCACGCGGCCCGACTTCAACCAAGGTGATTTTTTTCATATGCTCCTACCCTTCTATAATGCCGGCCGCTTTTAATGCCGCCAGCCTTTCCTTGTCAAAGCCGAGGCAGGCCCGCAGCACTTCGTCCGTATGCTGTCCGAGGGCGGGGGCCGGCGTTTTGATGCCGCATGCGGTTTCGGAAAACTTGATATGGCAGCCCGTCAGAGTGGTCTTGCCCGCCTGCGGATGCTCGACTTCGACGAACATTTCCCTGGCATCCCTGATGTGCTTATCGCTTGCGATGTCGGCAATGGTGTTGACGGGAGCCGCCGGGCAGCCCCTTTGCAGCAGACCCGCGATAATGTCGTCCGCAAGCAGATGCTTTGACCATTCCTCAATTATCGGTTTCAGTTCGGCGTGATTCGCGACACGGTCGGCATTCTCCAAAAAACGCGTGTCTTCCGTCAGCTCCTTCCTGCCCATGTATTCTGCCAGAATGCCGAAGAGCTTATTGTTGCCCGCGCCGATAATGAACATCTTGTCCTTGGCCCTGAAGGTGTCATAGGGATAGACAGACTCGTAACGGTTGCCTATTCTTTGGGGTTCCTTGCCTGTGGCGAAGTAGATCTGCGTAATGATTTCGAGGCCTGAAACCACGGAGTCGACAAGAGCAACGTCAACCTTTTCGCCGTGCCCGTTCTTCATTCTGTTGGCGTAAGCCGCCAGGATGCCGATGGTGACGCTTAGGCCTGCAAGCACGTCCGCAATCGCGGTGCCCGTGCGCGTCGGCTCGCCGCCCGGCCAGCCGGTAGTGCTCATCAGGCCGCCCATACCCTGCCCGATGATGTCATAACCGGGCCGTTTGGCATAAGGCCCGTATTGGCCGAAACCGGAAACCGCTCCGTAAATGAGACCGGGATGGATTTTCTTCAGCTCGTCATAGCCGAGCCCCAGCTTTTCCATCGTGCCGGGCCGGAAATTTTCCAGAAGGATGTCAAAGCTTTTGACAAGTTCTTTGAAAATACCTCGTCCCTCTTCCGTTTTCAGGTTGATGACAACCGACTTCTTGTTGCGGTTCAAATTCATAAAGTATGCCGACTCCCCGTTTATCTTGGGCGTAAAACCTCTGGAATCGTCGCCGCGCCCAGGCACCTCCAGCTTTACGACTTCGGCGCCCATATCGGCCAGAAGCATGCCCGAGTACGGCCCGGCCAGCACCCTTGTCATGTCCAATACCCTAACGCCTTCCAATGCTCCCTGCTTTATCAAAATCAACATCTCCTTTGCCAATTGGTTGCGTTCTCTGCTCTTTATCATTCTAATACTTTTTAAAACCGATATAAAATATCTATCTTCAGTATATAATATATCGAAATTTGTTATTTAAGGCCCTTGCCTCTTAATTATAACAAGAATTTGCACAGCATGGTCAGGTTTTGACGGGCAAAAACCCCTGCACGCCGGGAAACGCCGTTTCACAAGTGTGAAACGGCGTTTCCCGATTTTACTATGTTATTGATGCTTGATGAAAGTCTTTTCCTGCAGTTCACGAAAGGCAAGGTTCAGTTCTTCCTTGGTGTTCATCACAATCGGTCCGCCCCAGGCAATCGGTTCTTTGAGCGGCGGCGCCGACATCAGCAGAAACCTGATGCCCGCCGGCGAGGCTTTGACCTTCAGCTCGCTTCCGGGGTTGAACAAAACCGCCTGCCTGGCGGCAATAAAATCCTTCTCCCGCTCGTCAAATGCTCCCTCGCCTGAAAAGATATAAAGGAACAAGGTATCGTTTGCCGGCACCGCCAGACGCCAGGACCCACCAGAACGGATATCGACGTCGAGCAGAAGCGGTTTGACATGGTCGCCCGCCATTGCGCCGTCCATGCCATTGTAATTGCCGCCGATAACTCGAACCGTGCCTTCCGCTTCCTCGACAACGGGTATGTCGGCCTTGGTAATCCCGTTATACTTCGGCTCGGTCATTTTATGGGCGGCAGGCAAATTCAGCCAAAGCTGCGCGCCCAGCATTCTCGGTGCCGCCTGCGGCATCTCCTGGTGGATGATGCCGGAACCCGCTGTCATCCATTGGCATTCGCCGTCAAGAATGCTCCCCTTGTTGCCCAGGCTGTCGCCGTGCTCAATATCGCCCTCTATCAGGTAGGTAATCGTTTCAATGCCGCGGTGCGGATGCCAGGGGAACCCTTTCACGTAATCCTCCGGATCGGTCGAATCAAACGCGTCCAGCATCAGAAACGGGTCAAAATCTGTCGTATCGGGTTTGCCAATAACCCTTACAAGTTTTACGCCGGCACCATCCTGTGTAGCATTACCGGTTACAATTTTACGAACGGTACGTATTTCACTCATGACAATTCCTCCCGGCAATTTTTTTCTTATTGAACAACTTCATAACCTGCGTCTTCCACTGCCGCGCGCATGGCTTCCATTGCCGCGCTGCCGGTGACAACTGCCTGCTTTTTCTCCAGGTCAACAACTGCTGTCTCTACGCCGCCAACGTCTTTCAAAGCTTTTTCCACTGCGGCCTTGCAGTGCCCGCAGGACATGCCTTCAATTTTGATGATTGTTTCTTGCATAGCGTCTACACTCCTTTAGTTTTATTCAACTTCATATGGTTTAAAGCGTTTGAGTCTTAAAGCATTCGTCACTACGGAGACCGAACTGAAGGCCATCGCCCCTCCGGCTAAAATCGGCGACAAAAAGCCTGCGGCGGCAATCGGAATGCCTATGGCATTGTAGAAAAGCGCCCAGAACAGGTTCTGCCTGATATTGCGCATCGTGGCCTTGCTTAGCCTGACAGCCGCAACGACGCCCAAAAGGTCGCCGCGCATAAGCGTAATATCGGCTGCCTCAATCGCAACGTCCGTGCCCGTGCCGATGGCAAAACCCACGTCAGCGGTTGCGAGAGCCGGCGCGTCGTTGATACCGTCCCCCACCATGCCGACTACCCTTCCTTCTTTTTTAAGTGCCGCCACCTTTTCCGCCTTGTGTTCCGGCAGCACTTCTGCCAGTACATTCTGAATGCCTACCTTGTCGCCTATGGCCTTGGCGGCCCGCTCATTGTCACCGGTAATCATCCATACATCTATGCCAAGAAGCCTCAGTTCCGCTATAGCCTTCGCCGATGTTTCCTTGACCGTGTCGGCCACCGCAATCATTCCGGCCAAAATCCCGCCTATGGCAACCAGTATAACCGTCTTGCCCTGCTGCTCCAGCTGTTCCTTCTGTCTTAACACCGCCTCGAGCGCAACGCCGTTGTCGTTCATAAACTTGCTCGTACCTACGAGCACAGGTCTCCCTCCGGCAAAGCCTTTGACGCCATGTCCGGGAATGGCAGCAAAACCCTCCGGTTCGACAATCGCAACGGCCTGTTTCTCCCCATATTTGACAATCGCCTGGGCCAGGGGATGCTCAGAATTTTTTTCCAGGCTTACAGCTGCCTGCAGGACTTCCTTCTGACTAAAACCTGCCATTGCAATAACATCCGTTGCTTCCGGCTCGCCTTTGGTGATGGTACCGGTCTTGTCCAGGACAATAGTTGTCAGACGATGGGCGTTTTCCAAATGCTCCGCTCCTTTGATCAGGATGCCGCTTTCGGCGCCTTTACCCGTTCCCACCATGACGGAGGTCGGTGTGGCCAGTCCCAAGGCACAGGGGCAGGCAATAACCATGACTGCCGTAAAATTAACCAATGCCCGGGTAAAATTGCCGGCATCGAAGATAAAATACCATACGGCAAAAGTCAGTATGGCGATTATGACGACTGCCGGCACGAAATAACCGGAAACCACATCGGCGAAACGCTGTATCGGCGCTTTGGAGCCCTGCGCCTCTTCCACAATACGGACAATCTGTGCCAGCGCGGTATCTTTACCAACCTTTGTCGCTTGAAATTTAAAGGCCCCGAATTTATTGATTGCAGCACCAACTACGCTGTCACCGACATTCTTGTCTACAGGCAGGCTCTCGCCCGTCAGCATCGACTCGTCAATCGAAGAATTTCCCTCAATAATTACGCCGTCTACCGGTATCTTTTCGCCCGGCCTGACAACGAGAATATCACCTACCACAACTTCTTCAATCGGAATATCCAATTCCTGGCTTTCACGCACCACACGGGCTGTTTTGGCCTGCAGGCCCATCAGCGATTTGATGGCAGCCGAAGTTTGTCCTTTAGCTCTGGCTTCCAGCAGCTTGCCCAGGATAATCAGGGTAATCAGCACGGCCGATGTCTCAAAATAG
>JAAYIB010000183.1 GCA_012744295.1 Acholeplasmataceae bacterium | reverse complement strand
GTGTATGTACGCATCGCGTCCCGCTTAGACGATTAGTGGCTCTCCTGCCTTTGAAATCCGGCATTGTCACGCTTTCCTGGTTTCCCAGGCTGATATCCGCAATCTGTCCGTTCCGAGAAATATATAGCGAAATTTCCCTTTTTATTTTACCCGTCAGTGCAGTCATTTTATCTGCAAGTTCTGTCGTTATGATCTGAGATGCTGGTATGTCGACCTCGTAAAGCAACTTGATTTCTTCAAGAACACTGTCTCTTATGCCTTTTTTATTGCCGTTTATTTCTTTCATGATTACACCTTCTTGGCCTGTAAATTCTTGATGCATGACCGCTCGTTCGCCATAAAAAAGTCAACAAACTAAAAAGAAGCCGCAGTTGCTGCGGCTTCCTACAATTATTTTCTGATGTTCAGTTTTGCAATAATGGAACGATAACGTTCTATATCCTTGGCCATCAGATAATTCAAAAGTCCGCGGCGTTGGCCAACCATCTTGAGCAAACCCCGACGGGAATGATGGTCCTTTTTGTGCTCTTTTAAGTGTTGTGTCAAATACTGGATGCGTTCGGTCAAAATCGCAATTTGTACTTCGGGTGAGCCGGTGTCGCCTTCGTGCACACGATGAGTTTCAATTAGTTCTTGCTTTCTTTCAGGTGTTAACATTTAAATTCCTCCATTTTTTTGAAATCGCCCAAGCATTAGAAAGCGTTGGAGATTCGCGTTTCCAAGCAAGGGTTTATTAATGCTTACATAGTATAGCATAATTAATTTCAAATTACAATTAATTTATACATCTGCAAGCAGGACCTTCACAATCTCTCTATCCCGGCATAATTGTCGGACTAGTTCCTCAGGGGAAGCAAATTTCATTTCGTGCCTGACGAAATGCAGTAGCTTAATTGTGAGGTGTCTGCCATAAATATCACCGAAAAAGTCGAAAATGTTGACTTCCATTCTTTTGACCGCAATGTCTCCGAAGGTTGGATTATAGCCGAAATTTGCCATACCCGAATACTCCCGGCCTTCCAAAGCAACCTTTACCGCATATACTCCTCGTGCCGGAACAAGCATCCCCTCTCCGTTAAACTGCAGATTTGCAGTAGGAAACCCAAGCCCGTTGCCGCGCTTGTCGCCGCCTACTACCTTGCCGGTAATTGCGTATTCCCTGCCAAGCATTTCGTTTGCCAGTTCAACATTACCATTAAGAAGCAACTCACGAATTTTTGAACTGCTGACAACAGTTCCACGCAGCTCTACCAACTTCCTTACTATTACCTCAAAGCCCTGTTTTCTGCCCTCTTCTTTCAAACTTTCCGTATTGCCGCAGCCTCTGTAGCCGTAGCTGTAATTCTCGCCGACAATTAGGCACTTGAAAGGGAAAACCTTAAGTTTTTCGATAAATTCTTCAGGCAGCAAATGAGCAAATTCATGTGTAAAGGGAATACTGACCAGAATGTCTATTCCCAAATCATCCAGCAAAAGTTCCTTATCATTGCTTGCTATCAGTTTTGGGGGCACAGATTCCGGACTTATTTCGGTAAGTGGATGATTGCTGAAAGTAAAGGCAAGCAATTGCAGATTGTTTTTTTCAGCATAATTTCTTGCCTCACTCAGTACGTCGCGATGACCGAGGTGCAGCCCGTCAAACGTACCAAGCGCAATCACGCAGGGGCCGGAAATTATTTCGGGTTCATAAAAGCTATGTACTATCTTCATTAGAAAACCTCGTAGTTAGTGGTGAACGGATCGATAATCTTTTCCGCCTGAACTCTTTCGCCTTCTGCGCAGCCGATGCCAATGAAGATGTTTTTCGGCGCTTTAAGCCTGTATCTTCCATCGTTAGTGCCTGCAATTGATGTTTTAACACCTTGCGACAGGCGCAGTGCCTGCTTTTCGGTAAGAAAAAGTTCGGGAAGATGCTTGACTGCCTGTTCCGGCGATAGTAGGTGTTTTCTATGGTCACTCGCTATTTCTTCAAGAGTTGCAGCATCTTTTAATAGAAATTCTCCGGCTGCCGTCCGCAAAAGAAAACTTATTGTACCACACATGCCGAGGCTCCGAGCAATATCTTCACACAAGGTTCTGATATAAGTTCCCTTTGAACAGACAACATCAAGAAGCAAATAACTATCACCTTGAGTTACGACCTCCAGAGCATAAATATTAATGGTTCTTGGCATGCGTTCAACTTCAATGCCCGCGCGTGCATACTGATAAAGTTTTTGTCCTTGATGACGTATTGCTGAATACATTGGGGGTGTCTGCATAATCTGACCAAGAAAGTTATTCAGTGCGGCAGCTGTTTGTTCCTTAGAAGGGGTGAATACCTGTGAGGTGCAAATAACATTGCCGCTGTCATCACCGGTATCCGTCATAATGCCAAAGGTCACCTCGGCGCGATAGGATTTCCTATCCTCTGCGACATACTCCAATAAACGTGTGGCTTTGCCTATAAATACGGGAAGAACACCTGCTGCGTCAGGATCAAGAGTACCTGCGTGTCCTATTTTCTTTGTTTTTAAAACCCCGCGCAAATACGCAATCACGTCGTGTGAAGTCATACCGGGTGGTTTTAGAACGTTTATGATTCCGTCAGCCATCTATAACAGGTCCATTTCTTCCGTCAATCGTTTTAGTGTCTGTTCTTTGGCAACGGCAAGCTCCGCCTGAAGGGTAAACCCTGCTGCTCTTTTATGACCGCCGCCGCCATAACTTAGAGCAACCCTGCTTACATCAAGAAGGCGCGAACGCATGCTTACACGTGTTACCTCGGCGTCGACCGCTTTGAACATTACCGCCACCTCTACGCCCTCGATATAACGTGGGTAGTGTATAAAACTGTCCGTTGCTATGTCTGCATCGTAATTTTCAAGGCTGATCATAATAGAGGCAATTCTGCCGTTGTGATGAAAATCCAGTGTTTCCAACACTTTCGACAAAAGATTTACATCATTTCTTGATTTCATTTCAAGAAAATCAGAAACGACGTCGGGTTGCACACCTATCGACAACAGCTCGGCAGCATAGTTAAGACACTTCGGCGTGGTGTTGGAATACTTGAAATATCCGCAATCGGTTACTATCGCAACGTACAGACAAAAAGCCATATCCTTGGAAATAGTAACAGACAGTTCCCGCAGGAGCTCATAGACGATTTCACCAGTGGCGCAGGCCATAACGTCTAAATACAGATAGTCTGCGTACCCCGTGTTTGATACGTGGTGATCGATATTAAGAATCGGTGCCCGGACACAGTTTACAACCTTACCGATTCGATCCAGGGAGCTTGCATCCATGACAACGAGCAGGTCAGCCTCGACTTGCTCGTCAGCACTAAAACGTACAAAAGTGTCAATACCGGGCATAAACTTATAAAATGAAGAAATTTCGTCATCAATTGTCACAATAACCATCTTCCCCTTGACACGCAAAGCTTCCGCAAGTGCAAGGGCTGAGCCAATTGCGTCGCCGTCGGGATTTACATGGGTAACAATAACGAGTCTGTCGGCATCCTCCAATAAAGAAACCGTTTTTTGCAGAGTAACAGCCTTACTCATCTTTTGTTTCCTCACCAGTTTTGATTTTTGTCAGAAGTTCCTGGATGTGAGCACTGTATTCCAGCGATTTGTCTTCGCAAAGCACCAGGGACGGAGCGACGCGCAGGCGGATTCGTTTGGCAATTTCGCTGCGAATGAAGCCAAGGGCCTTTTTTAAGGCCATCCAGGCTTCTTTTTTCGTATCGTCTCCGCCGTAAAGGCTGACATAGATTTTAGCCTGACTAAGGTCATCGGTTAATTCAACGGCAGTAACAGAAACGAATTTTATTCTCGGATCTTTTATTTCGGTAAGCACTATTTTACTGATTTCCTGCTTTAATGCTTCCTGTAGTTTTTCAACGCGCAGTCTTGCCATCTTATCACCTCACCTGCTTACGGCTTAATCTCTTCCATTGTATAAACTTCAAAAATGTCGCCTTCTTTTACTTCGCGGTATTTATCAAGAGTGATGCCGCACTCAAATCCGCTGGCAACTTCGCGGACATCGTCTTTAAAACGGCGCAAGGTTTCGATCTCGCCTTCATGAACGATAACGCCGTCACGAATAACTCGAACCTTTGAAGAACTTGTAACCTTACCTTCCAAAACGTAACAGCCTGCAATCAGCATTTTCGATATGGTGATTACCTGTCTGACCTCGACTCTGCCCTGAATTACTTCCTTAAACTTGGGTGCAAGCATTCCTTTGATGGCAGCTTCCACGTCATTTAGGGCGTCATAAATAACACGATAGGTACGTATGTCGACTTTCTCTGCTTCGGCGGCCTTACGTGCGTTTGCATCCGGTCTGACGTTAAAACCTATGATTAAAGCGTTAGCGGCCGAAGCAAGCATTACGTCGGACTCGTTAATGGTACCTACCCCGGCGTGTACAATCACAACCTTGACTTCTTCGTTCTTAATATTTGCGAGAGATTGTTTCAAGGCTTCAATCGTACCCTGAACGTCTGCCTTAACAACAATATTCAGCTCTTTGAGCTCACCTTCCTGAATGCGTTGGAAAATGTCATCGAGCGATACCTTGCCTTGCTGCTGGATTTCCTCCGTCTTTTTCTTCGCAATGCGTTTCTCGGCAACGGACCTGGCGATTTTTTCATCTGTGGCGTCAAGAAGGTCCCCTGCCATCGGCACGTCATTTAACCCAAGGACTTCGACAGGAGTGGACGGTGTTGCTTTTTTTACTTTTTCGCCACGGTCGTTAATCATCGCTCGTACTTTGCCATATGTTGTACCGGCAATAATGGTATCGCCGACTCGCAACGTTCCTTTTGCAATCAGTACCGTTGCTACAGGGCCTCTGCCTTTGTCAAGCTGGGCCTCGACAATTGTACCGTGAGCCGGAATTTCGGGATTTGCCTTCAAGTCAAGCATTTCCGCCACAAGCAGGATCATTTCGAGCAATTCGGGAATACCTGTCTTTTTATGCGCGGATACGGGAACCATAATAGTTTCTCCGCCCCAGTCCTCAGGAATAAGCTCTAATTCGGCAAGCTGCTGCTTGACGTGGTCGGGGTTTGCTCCTTCACGGTCCATTTTATTAATTGCTACTACAATAGGAACCTTGGCAGCCTTGGCATGATTGATTGCTTCTACGGTCTGAGGCATGACGCCGTCATCTGCGGCAACAACAAGAATGGCGACGTCAGTTACCTGAGCCCCTCTTGCGCGCATCGCCGTAAAAGCCTCGTGGCCGGGAGTATCGAGGAAGACTATTTTCTTTCCTTGATAGTTAACTTGGTATGCTCCTATGTGCTGCGTGATTCCGCCGGCTTCCCTTGCAGTAACGTGAGTTTTTCTTATCGCGTCAAGTAATGAGGTCTTACCATGGTCAACGTGTCCCATCACTGTAACAACGGGTGGCCTTGGGAGTCTCTTTTGAGGATCGTCTTCAACCTCCGGAATTTCGGTCGGATCTTCCTCGGGCGGAAGAGCAGCAACCTCCACGTTGAATTCCGAACCAACCAAAACGGCTGTATCAAAGTCGATGTTCTGATTTATTGTTACCATTACACCAAGCATGAAAAGATGCTTAATAACCTCGCTTACCTCTCTTTTAATAAGGTCGGCAAAGGCTTTGACGTTGATTGAGTCACCAATCTGTACCAAGGAAGGTTTAACGGCATCCATAACCTTTTCAGGTATCGGTTTCGGAGATGAGCCAGTTCTCTTGTTGCTTCGACCTACATGGGCGGTATTTCTAATTGGCCTGCTGCCCTTGGTAGCGTAAGAACCCTGAACCTTGGCTTTGGTTTCCGGTCGAGCTTTCCCCTGTGGTTTACGGTTTTGGTCCGTACCGACAGGCCTAGCCGGTTTTTGCTGACTGAAATTCTTATTGGTGCTGCCGGCAGTGGAGGCACCGGTTCTGATCTGAGATGCACCCGCCGCGTCAGGTTTTCCTCCGAAACGCTGTCCCTGCTGATTTCTTTGGTCGGAAGGCATCCTGTCATGCTGGCTTCTTTGAACAGATGGTCCTGCCTGACCTGGTCCTACCCTGTTAGGTTTTGGACCGGGGTACGGCCTGTTTGCGCCGGCCGGTCTGTTCTGAGTCTGGGACTGGGGTCGCTGGCCGGCATGCGTCGGTCTTTGTCCTTGAAGCGGGCCGCGGTTGTCCGAACCCCCTATTACTGCACGCTGCTGACCTTGTTGATGTCCGGCCGGCCTTTGTGTCTTTTCGGCAGGCCTTTCATAACGATGTGGTCTGACGCTGCTTTCACCGGTCGAACTTTTTGAAATGTCTGCATGTACCTTGGGGGCCTGCGTTCTCTTCGGCTGTTCAGGCTTAACCGGTTCAGCCGCTTTTTGCGGTGCACTAACCATCGGCTTGTCAGCTTTTCTTTCAAAAGTTTTAGCTATCAGCTGTTTGCCGCTGTCATCAATACTGCTCATATGATTCTTCACATGAATGTCATTTCTGCCCAAAATATCAATAATTACCTTACTCGTAGTTTCAAATTCCTTTGCTATCTCAAATACTCTATACTTACCCATTCATCCACCTCCAAGCTTTTAGTTGGGTAATATTGCCTTTTTTACCATTTTTGCAAAATTATCGTCCAGGATTGCAACCGCGGTTCTCCTCGCCTTCCCTATCGCCTGCCCCAGTTGATCTCTCGACAGTGTCTCTACAAGCATCACACCGTAAAGCTCTGCCAGAATGTACAAATCTTTTTTTGAGTTTTCAGCAGCATCCGCAGCCACAAGCAACAGCCGCGTCTTGCCTGTTTTGATTGCAGACTTGACGGCATAGTCGCCGGAAGCAAGTTTTCCGGCTTTCTGTGCCAGACCAAGTGCAAACAAGGTATTGCTTTGATTAATCATTTGCCAGTTCTCCCAGCAGTTTTTCATAAATTTCCTTATCTATGGCAACCTCAAGCGCTTTTTCCAGGCGTTTTTCCTTAACCGCCTTGCTCACGCATTCTGCATCCGGACAAACATAGGCCCCTCTTCCCGGTTTTTTCCCAATTTTGTCGATCGTTACCTCACCGGTTGCTGACCTTACTACTCGAATCAGCTCTTTTTTATCTTTCATTATGTTACAGCCAACGCACCGTCTCTGCGGTGTCTTCTTAGTCTTCATATTCATCACTTTCCTCTGAATTTCCATTGCTCGCCAGAGATACGGCCGGCTGTGCCTGCGACTCGCTTTTAATGTCAATCTTCCAACCTGTCAGCTTGGCAGCAAGCCTGGCATTTTGGCCTTCCTTGCCAATAGCCAGGGAAAGCTGGTAATCAGGAACAACGACCCGGCAAATTTTTTCATTATCGTCTGCTTCGGCCAATATCACCTTGGCAGGCGAAAGCGCGTTTGCCACATATTGTTCGGGGTTGCTGCTATATTTTACAATATCAATTTTTTCTCCACGCAGTTCGTTTACGATTGTTTGTACGCGCATACCTTTTTGACCGACGCATGCACCGACAGGATCGATATTTTCGTCCTTCGTGTAAACAGCAATTTTGGAACGCATTCCGGCTTCTCTGGCAACCGACTTGATTTCAACAAGTCCGTCATGTATTTCCGGTACCTCCAATTCAAACAAGCGCTTCAAAAGTCCCGGATGTGTACGGGAAACCATTATTTGTGGCCCTTTATTGGTTTTCTTAACCTCTACAATGTATGTCTTGATTCTGTCATGAAGCTGGTAAACTTCTCCGGGAATCTGTTCGTTTGGCATCAAAATTGCCTCAGCCCGTCCCAGGTCAATATAAACGTTGCGATTCTCCAAACGCTGGACAACACCGTTTACAATATCATTCTCCCTGCTGGAAAACTTCTCAAATACCATTCCCCGCTCAGCTTCTCGAATTCTCTGAACGACAACCTGCTTTGCGTTCTGAGCTGCAATACGGCCGAAATTTTTGGGTGTTACCTCTAACTCGATGATGTCGTCAAGCTCATAGTTGGGGTTTAGCTTTCTCGCTTCCTCAATGCTTAACTCCTGCAACGCGTCATTTACATGTTCAACAATATTCTTTCTTGCATAAACATGGATTTCACCGGTCTGTTTATTGAGATCCACACGTACATTTTGTGAAGAACCGAAATTTTTCTTATAAGCCGTTATTAATGCTTCTTCCACCGCCTGATATAACAACTCCGGCGATATACCCTTCTCCTTTCCCAATTCAAAAATTGCTTGTACAAAATCTGCATTCACTTAAAAATTCCTCCTATATGCAATATTTAGCTTAAAATTCTATATGGGGACGAATATTTGCAATAATCTTTCTTTCAATAGCCACGGGGGCTTCTGAATATTCAACGGTAACAGTGTTAAGGTCATGTCCTAACAGTACAGC
>JAAYIB010000182.1 GCA_012744295.1 Acholeplasmataceae bacterium | reverse complement strand
TGCCAAGGCGGGGGTCGCGAGTTCGAATCTCGTTTTCCGCTCCACTTCAAAATGAGGCTTCCTCTTTGTGAGGAAGCTTTTTTTAGCTGTTTGCCGCGTTGGCTCTGTCATACGATCAAGGTGACAGTGCCTTGTCAAAGATGTGACTTTGTGATATGATACTATGAGCGGTTTTTACAAAGAATTAATAGAACCCGCTGCAGTTTTAACCAAGACACAAAATGATAAATCGACATATTTTAAGGAGGCTTTTTTATAATGAACGTATCCGTAGAAAGAGTTGGCAATGAGGCTACTTTAAAAATCAATCTGCCGGCAGGAGAAGTTAACAAGGGTTTTGCCAAAGCAGTACAGAAGATAGCTTCTCAGGTCAACATTCCCGGTTTTCGCAAAGGCAAGGCACCCCGCAGGATTTTGGAACTGCAGGTAGGAAAGGAAGCTATCAAGCAGGAAGCTTTCGAAATACTGGCCAATGATTGTTTCCGCAAGGCGATGGCCGACGAGAAATTGATTCCGGTCAGCGACCCCACTTTGAAGGAGTCGAAATTCGAAGAAAATCAGGACATGGAGCTCGTACTTTCAATCATGCTGAGGCCCGAGCCGAAGCTGGGAGAATACAAGGGCCTTTCCGTTGAAAGAAAAGAGCCGGAAATTACCGAGGAACAAGTGAACGAAGCCGTTGAAGAGCTGCGCAAGCGCGGAGCCAAGATGGTTGTGGCGCCTGAAGCCGTTATCATGAAGGGCGATTTTGCGATCATTGACTTCGCCGGCACTGTTGACGGCGAACCGTTCAGCGGCGGTGAAGGCAAAGGCTATCCTCTTGAAGTGGGCTCAGGCAGTTTCATTCCCGGTTTTGAAGACCAGCTTCTGGGCTTGAAGGCAGGCGATTCGACAGATGTCGATGTTACGTTCCCCGAGGAATATTTTGTCAAGGAACTGGCCGGCAAGAAAGCTGTCTTCAAAGTCAACGTACAGGATGTAAAACGCAAGGAACTGCCGGAATTGACAGATGAATTCGTATCTGCCAACAGCGATTTCAAAACCTTGGAAGAACTAAAAGCCAGCTACAGGGAGAGAATGCAGAAGCAAGCAGAGGAGCAGGCCAAGGCAGATTATGAAAAAGGACTGATTCAGGCCGCGGTTGCCAATGCGGAATTCGAAGTGCCGGAAATTATGGTTGAGGACCGTGTCAGCCAAATGGTTGACGAACTGAAAATGAATTTGGAAAGCCGCAAGATGAATCTTGAAACTTATATGCAATATACAGGCATGGACATGGAAAAACTTCGTGACACCTATAAGGAAACAGCTCTTGTGAACGTAAAGACCGATCTCGTGCTTGACGCCATTGCAAAAGCCGAAAACATCCAGGTAGGCATGGAAGACGTTGACGCGGAGCTTGCCGGTATTGCCGGCCAAAATAACGCCAGCGTTGAAGACGTCAAGAAAATTATTTCAACGAACGGCAACATGGGTCTTTTGCTTGCCAACATCCTGCGCCGCAAGGCGGCCGGCGTTGTGCTTGACGGCGCGGCGAAATAGAAATTTCACCAAACACTGAAGGGGTGTGATAAATGATGAATTTTGTGCCTATCGTTGTCGAACAGTCCAGTCGCGGCGAGCGTTCCTATGATATTTATTCGCGCTTGCTGAAAGACAGAATTATTTTCGTCACAGGAACAATTGATGATAACATGGCAAATCTCATCATTGCCCAGCTTTTGTTTCTGGAAGCCGAGGACCCGAACAAGGATATACATCTTTACATCAACAGTCCGGGCGGCAGTGTCAGCGCCGGCATGGCGATTTACGACACAATGCAGTACATCAAGCCCGATGTTTCAACAATCTGCATGGGCATGGCTGCCAGCATGGCTTCCTTGCTCCTTGCGGCGGGAACTAAGGGCAAACGTTTCACACTTCCCTATGCACGCGTCATGATTCACCAACCTCTGGGCGGTACCCAGGGCCAGGCGACGGAAATAGAAATCCATGCCAGGGAAATCTTGCGCATCCGCGAAGAAATGAACAGCATCATGGCGGAGCATACGGGCCAGAAAAAAGAAAAAATACAGCTTGATACAGAGCGCGATTATTACCTGACTGCGAAAGAAGCCAAAGCCTATGGTCTGGTTGATGAGGTCCTGACGCGCAAAACGGCAGGAAGCGTAGCGAAGGGTAAAATTTAAGGCGCAAGGAGAGAATTATGAAAATCGGCGATGGGAACGATAACGGCTACACCTGTTCTTTCTGCGGAAAGAAGCAGGGGCAAGTGCGAAAGCTGGTTGCGGGCCACAACGTCTTTATCTGTGATGAGTGTATAGAGGTCTGCAACGAAATGCTGGCCGAAGAATTCAGCACACAGCCGCAGAGTGGAAACGGAGACTTGCCAAAGCCACAGGAAATAAAGGACATTCTCGACCAGTATGTCATAGGTCAGGATGACGCCAAAAAAACACTGGCCGTGGCCGTGTATAATCACTATAAACGAATTAACTACGAAATGCAGCACAAGAATGACGAGGTTGAACTGCAAAAGTCCAACATTCTGATGCTTGGGCCGACCGGCAGCGGTAAGACGCTCCTGGCTCAAACCCTGGCTAAGATCTTAGACGTTCCTTTTGCCATTGCGGACGCAACGGCCCTAACCGAGGCGGGCTATGTGGGCGAGGACGTGGAAAATATACTCCTGAGACTGATTCAGAACGCCGACTTTGATATCGAAAGAGCAGAGCGCGGCATCATCTATATCGATGAAATCGACAAGATCTCCCGCAAATCGGAAAATCCCTCGATAACGAGGGACGTCTCCGGCGAGGGCGTCCAGCAGGCTCTTTTGAAAATTTTAGAAGGCACGGTTGCCAGCGTACCGCCGCAAGGCGGTCGCAAGCATCCGCACCAGGAGTTTATCCAGATTGATACAACGAACATTCTGTTTATCTGCGGCGGCGCTTTTGCCGGGCTTGAAAACATCATCGGCGCCCGGATCGGCAAAAAAAGCATGGGCTTTGGAGCCGAAATAAAAACCAAGGAAGAACAGAAAATTGATTCACTGCTAAGAAAGGTACTGCCCGAAGATCTGATGAAGTTCGGTCTCATTCCGGAGTTCGCAGGCAGACTGCCGGTCGTGGTTACCTTGGATTCGCTTGACGAGGAAGCCTTGATTCGCATTCTGAAAGAGCCTAAGAATGCATTGATTAAACAATACGAGCATTTTCTGGCGATGGACAAGGTGGAGCTTGTTTTTGAAGAAGGAGCACTGAGAGCGATTGCCGAGGAGGCAATCAAAAGAAGTGCGGGAGCGCGCGGCTTGCGTGCCATAATAGAAAAAATCATGCGAGACGTCATGTACGAAGTTCCTTCCCGGGAAGATGTCAAAAAGTGCGTTGTGACCGAGGAAGTAGTCAGAGAGCATAAGCCGCCCAAATTGGTTATGGAAAAGGCCAAGGAGGATTCGGCATCCTGAAAGGAAAAGGGGAAAGGGGCCCGCGGCTCTTTTCCTCTTTCTTGATATTTATGCTAAAATGATATTATGGAACGAAGAAAATGAAACAATGTCAGATACAGGCAAGGATGAAAACAAGGAGGGATTTTGATGGATGAAATAAAAGTAGTTCCTTTGCTGCCGCTGCGCGGTATGCTTGTATTTCCGGGAATGATAATAAATCTTGACGTCGGACGTGACCGTTCCATTAAGGCCGTGGAAGCCGCGATGGCTGTCAACCGTAAGATCCTGCTGGTGACGCAGCGCGAGGCCGGAACAATAGAGCCCAGCGAGAGTGATCTCTTTACTTTCGGAGTAATTGCCGAAATCAAACAACTGCTGAAGCTGCCGAACGGTGCTTTGCGGATTCTGGTTGAAGGTCTTAGCAGGGCTAAGATTAATACCGTGCGTGATAACAAGGAGTTGTATTTTGAAGCCGAGGCTGAAGAAATTCCCAGCGTGATTCAAGACAATAACGAGGTGGAAGCCTTAAAACGCATGTTGATTGAAACTTTTGAGCAGTGGATACTCGCAAGCAAGAAAATTACCAGCGAGGTTTTGCTGACCTTTAAGGATCAGCCTGATCCCGGACGTATAGCCGACATGATTGCGGGTTATCTGACGATTGGCGTAGACGAGAAGGAAACCATTTTGGAAACTGTCAACGTCAAGGACAGAATGAACCTTCTTTACAGCTACCTTTGCAAGGAACTGGAAATAGCCAACATTGAAAAGAACATTTCCCTGCAGGTTCGTAAACAGATTGAGCAGAACCAGCGTGAATATTATCTGCGTGAACAGATGAAGGCTATTAACAAGGAACTGGGCGAGGGAGACGAAAGACAGGAGGAAGTCGACGAGTACAAAAGGGCTATGGCAGAACTGGAACTGCCGGAAGAAGTTGTGGAGAAAATCAAGAAGGAACTTGACCGCCTCTACAAAATGCCGCCGATGATGGCTGAAAGCGCGGTTATCCGCAGTTATCTGGATGCTTTGCTCAGCCTGCCCTGGAAAAAGTTCACCGAAGATAACTTTGACTTGAAATTGGCTAAAAAAATCCTAAACGCAGACCATTACGGCTTGGAAAAGGTTAAACAGCGCATTTTGGAATATCTTGCCGTCAGAGCTCTGACCAAGCAGATAAAGGGGCCGATTCTTTGCCTAGTCGGTCCGCCCGGAGTCGGTAAAACCTCGCTGGCCAGATCTATCGCGAGGGCTGTGAACAGGAAGTTTACACGGATATCGCTGGGCGGGGTGCGTGACGAAGCTGAAATCCGCGGCCATCGCCGGACCTACATCGGCGCCATGCCCGGGCGTATCATCCACGGCATGCAGACTTGCGGCTGCTCCAACCCTGTTTTTCTTCTGGATGAAATTGACAAGATGAACGCGGACTTCAGGGGCGACCCGGCGTCTGCTTTGCTTGAGGTGCTTGATCCGGAGCAAAACAGCAATTTCAGCGACCACTATATTGAATTCCCCTACGATTTGTCCAATGTCTTCTGGATTGTAACGGCAAATACGGTCGACACAATCCCGCCGGCTCTTTTGGACAGGATGGAGGTTATTCAGCTTGCAAGCTATACGGACGAGGAGAAGGTTAAGATTGCCGAACTGCATCTGATTCCTAAGGAGAGGGAAGCACACGGCCTAACCGAAAGAACCATCAGTTTTACCTCCGAGGCGATCTACCGCATCATACGGGATTATACACGTGAAGCAGGCGTGCGTAGCCTGGAAAGAAAGATTGCGGCTGTCTGCCGTAAGGCGGCGCATCGCCTTGTGACCGAAAAAATCAAGAAAATCCAGGTCAACGCCAAAACTCTGCATAACTTTTTGGGTCCCGTCATTTTTCTCGAAAGCGACCTGACGGCTAAAGCGGAAACAGGAGTCTGCACGGGACTTGCCTGGACCAGCATCGGCGGCGAACTATTGAAGGTTGAAGTCGCGGCAACGGGCGGTAAGGGCGTCCTGCAGCTGACCGGACAGCTTGGCGACGTCATGAAGGAATCGGCCCAGGCAGGTTATACCTACATTCGCTCGCGGGCAAATGAGCTCGGACTTGATGAAAAGTTTTACGAGAATACCGACGTGCACATTCATTTGCCGGAGGGAGCAATTCCCAAGGATGGCCCATCGGCAGGTATTACCATGGTTACCGCGATGGTTTCGGCCCTGACGGGCAGAAATGTGAAAGCCGGCATTGCCATGACGGGAGAGCTTACCCTCTCGGGACGGGTCCTCCCCGTCGGCGGTATTAAGGAAAAAATGCTGGCGGCAAATCGGTATGGCGTCAAAACAGTACTTTTACCTAAACTTAATTTGCAGGACCTGGAAGAAATACCCAGGAACGTTCGTAATGCAATCACCTTCATTCCCGTAAGTCACATGGACGAAGTACTTAAATTGGCATTGGAGGATTGAGATGGCCAGCAATCAATGGGATATCATTCGCGCAAAATACGTGGCCTCGGCTGTCCGGCCGGACCAGTACCCGCTCCCGGCAATGAAAGAGGTGGCGTTCATTGGCCGCTCCAACGTCGGCAAGTCATCGCTGATTAATTCCTTGACGCGGCGCAACAGCTTAGCCAGAGTCAGCGGTTCACCGGGAAAAACTCAGACTATTAACTTCTATGAGCTTGAAGCCAAAAGAATGCTGGAAGAGGGAGAACAGAGATTGAATTTTTTCCTGGTTGACCTCCCCGGATATGGCTTTGCGCGCGCATCCAAAGATAACAAAAGCCAGTGGTCGGTCTTCATCCGTAACTACATGTCTGGTTCCAAAAATCTAAAGCTTGTCTGCCAGCTGATCGATATTCGCCATAAGCCCCTTGAAAATGATCTTGAGTGCTATCACTGGTTGTTGGAATGCGGTTTGCCGGTGCAGCTTGTCCTGACGAAATCGGACAAGGTTTCCAAAAATGCGGCGGCTTCGCAAAAAGCCTTGTTTAAAAGAGAACTCGGACTGGATGACGACCGGATTATGACTTATACAGCGGTTCAGCATACCAGCAGAAATGAACTTATTGCCCGAATTATGGAATACATCGAACAAAGACCAGGAACCGGAGCGGAAGAAGGGAAAGTATGATTTTTCGGTTAGCCTTGTTTTCGGTATCGGCGCTTGCCGGCATGGCTTTCAAATGGCTGCAGATGCCTATCCCCTGGCTTTTAGGGGCATTGGCCGTGGCACTCTTCGTAAAGGCTCGCGTCGACGAAACCGCCGAATGGCCAAGACTTTATCGAAGTGCCGGCCTGATCGTGGTAGGTTACAGCGTGGGCCGCTATTTGACGCTGGATGCTCTGAATGGAATATCCGGCCAGCTGCCGGGCATGCTGGCCGCAACGCTTTCTTCTATTATAGTCGCCCTGCTGATAGCCTGCTTGACGGCCCGGCAGGAGGGTCTTGACCTGCAGAGCTGCGTCATGGGCATCATGCCGGGCGGTTTTACGCAGATGGCAGTCATGTGCGACGAGGATGGCAGGGCGGACAAAAATATCGTCGTGCTGATGCAAAGCCTGCGCTTGATGTCGGTCATCGCCGCCGTCCCGTTTCTCGCGGTCCACGTACTTGACGGCAGACCGGTAGGCAGTGAGTTTTCACTGATTGTCGATAATGGTATTCCTTACTGGTATGTCCTGCCTTTGGCGGCAGTCGGAGGATATGTTGCGGACAGGCTTGGCGTTGCGACTCCTTATCTGATGGCGCCGATTATTGTTGCCATCGCTGCCTCACTGCAGATAGGTTCTTTAAACACCGTAGACCCTTTTTTGATGGCGGCGGCTCAGATCAGCATCGGCTTAAATATCGGTATGGGTATGGATCCGAAGAAGCTCAGGGAGCTCAAGCGCCTGCTGCCCTATACCTTTGCCGGCATTTTTGTGATGCTTGTGGTCAACATTCTGGTTGCGGTGCTTTTGGCCCGTTATTACGGCTATAGCCTGGTTACGGCTTTTTTGGCAATGGCCCCCGGAGGGCTCGGCGAAATGTGCCTGGTCGGACTCAGTCTCAATGAGAATGTCTCTGTAATTTTAACCTACCAGCTTTTCCGTTTCCTCTTTCTGAACATAGCCGTACCGCTGGGCTTAAATCATTTTTTTGCAAAAAAGGCGGCGAAAGGCGCGCAGGCTGGCTGACACGACAAAAGTAGAAAAGGTTAGCCGGTGCCGCCTTGAGCTGCATAGCCAAGCAGTACTTGACACGCAACAGGCCAAAGGATATAATAATTACATAATTTAATATTTCGTACAGGTGCTCCTAAGAGCTCAAAAGGGAAGTCGGTTCAACTCCGACGCGGTCCCGCCACTGTAATGGCGATTTCTTTGCCCCGGTCTTAATCTGACGGGAAACGAACAGCCAAAGCCAGCAAACTGCCTGTATGGGAATCACTGTTATAACCTGCGAGAGACAGGGATGGGATGCCGCCGTTTCATAAAGGAAACAATCCGGATTATACCGTCTTTCTCGCGAAAGACGGTTTTTATTTGCCATTTTCAAGTTCCCCTTGACCTCCTTGGGCGTTGAGAGTCGCCCCTTTTTAAAAGCCGTCACCTATCGGAACGCAGGGATAAAAACAAGAGCAGCCCGGACAACTGCTCTTGTTTTTTGCTTGACTTATCCCCCGTGGGGGGATATTATAAAAAGCGCAGGGGAGGAATTGCTGATGGATAAGGATTTTTCAGGAAATAGAAATATTGTCAACCGTCTGGCGCGAATTGAAGGGCATGTGCGCTCGGTTAAGGCAATGGTGGCAGCAGGCGGAGACTGCGCCGAGATTTTAACTCAGCTTTCCGCCGTACACCAGGCCGTGGAAAATACAACAAAGGCTTTTCTTAAGAATCATATGGAGGTTTGCGTGGCCAAGGCAATCCAGGAAGGTAAGAAGGAAGAGGCTCTGGCCGAACTGCAAATCGCGATCGACCGCTTTATGCGCTAAAGAGGCCTTTCAGGAAAGGATAAACATGAAGAAGGAATACCGCCTGCGTAATCTTGGCTGCGCCAACTGCGCGGCTAAAATGGAAGAGGAAATAAATAAGCTGCCGGACGTCGGCAGCGCACACCTTGATTTTGCCGGGGCGCGCCTGCTGGTAGAGACGGACGCAGCGGAAGATTTGCGTGAAAGAATCGAACGGATTTGCCGGGGCATCGAACAGGACGTGCGCCTGGAGGAAAAAGAACAGGCTCAAGGAGGACCTGAAGAAAGGCCGCTTTCCGCCAATTTGACGTTTCTGCTTGGTGTTTTGGTTTATGCCGCAGCCTTGTCAGAAGTAACGCAGGCCGCGTTCAGTCCGTTTCTTTTTCTGGCGGCCTATCTGCTTTTAGGCGGCCGTATTTTTTTGAAGGCTGTGCGCAGCCTGCGCGCAGGTTTTGCTTTTGATGAAAATTTTCTGATGACCATAGCTACGGCAGGGGCTTTTTTAATCGGCGAGAGGGCCGAGGGTGTGGGCGTAATCCTGTTTTATCGGCTGGGCGATTTTCTGGAACAGCATGCGGTCGGCAAAAGCCGGGACAGAATAATGGCGGCGGTAGACCTGCGCCCGGAAACCATCAGATTGCTTGCTGACGGCGAGATCCGGGTACAGCCTGCAGCGGCGGGTAAAGTCGGGGATATTATTCAAGTTCGTCCAGGTGATCGAATACCGCTAGACGGGATAATTGTTGCCGGCGAGGCAAGGGTTGACACTTCGCCGCTTACTGGTGAGCCTGTGCCGGTG
>JAAYIB010000181.1 GCA_012744295.1 Acholeplasmataceae bacterium | reverse complement strand
GTATTTACGCCTTGATTGCCCTTGGCTACACTATGATTTACGGCATTATCAAGCTTATCAACTTTGCCCACGGCGACATCTATATGGTCGGAGCTTATCTGGGTTTTGTGGCGACGACGATGCTGAAGCTCTCTTTCATACCGGCCCTGATCTTCGCCATGGTTTCGGCGGCTCTCGTCGGCATTATCATCGAACGCGTCGCGTATAGACCCATGCGTAACGCTCCCCGTATCGCAATACTGATTACCGCTATCGGCGTTTCCTTCTTTCTTGAGTACGGCATGATTCTGATCGCGACTCCCCAGCCGAGGACGTTTCCGACAGTCTTTGAGGCTTCGGTCTACAATATCGGCGGCCTCATAATCAACAACCAGCAGGTTGTCATACTGGTCAGCGCTCTGGTCTTAATGGCCGGCCTGACCTATATCGTCAACAAAACGAAGGTTGGCAAGGCGATGCGGGCCGTATCCTTTGACAAGGACGCAGCTCTTCTGATGGGCATAAACATTGACAGAATCATCTCGATGACCTTCGCGCTTGGATCGGCATTAGCGGCGGCCGCCGGCGTCCTGGTCGGCATCTACTATAACTCGATTGACCCGTTGATGGGCATGATGCCCGGCATGAAGGCCTTCGTGGCTGCCGTGCTCGGCGGTATCGGCATCATTCCGGGCGCAGTGCTCGGCGGGCTGATCATGGGAATTGTCGAAGCAATGGTCAGTGGCTTTTTCTCCTCTACTTTCCGCGACGCGGCGGCTTTTGCCATCCTGATTATCATTTTGCTCTACAAGCCTTCCGGCCTCTTGGGCAAAAATATCCGTGAGAAAGTGTAGGTGACGATGATGAATAATATTAGAAAACGTGACATCATGTCCCTGATCGGTTGTTTCGCCCTGTACGTGGTAATGCAGCTGATGATAATGTTTGAAATAATCGGACCCTTTTGGGAACTGAATATCGTTTTGATAGGAATTAACATCATCCTCTCTGTAAGCTTGAATCTGATTAACGGATACACCGGCCAGTTTTCGATCGGACACGCCGGCTTTTTGGCGGTAGGAGCCTATACCGGTGCGATTGTTACGGTTAAGCTGGGACTGCCGTTTGAACTGGCTCTTATTGTCGGCACGATTTGTGCCGGCGCATTAGGCTTTTTGATCGGACTGCCGACGCTGCGTCTCCAGGGTGACTACCTTGCCATCGCCACACTCGGCCTTGGCGAGATTATCCGCATCTGCATCCTGAACATCGAATATGTCGGCGGAGCATCAGGGCTGATGGGCATACCCCGCCATACGAACTTTGCCTGGGTATTTCTGGTCGGCGTCATCGTAATCTTCTTCATCAAGAACTTTGTGAATTCTGCTCCCGGTCGTGCCTGCCTCGCTATCCGCGAAAATGAAATAGCGGCGGAAACCATGGGCATCGACACCACCAAATACAAGGTAATGGCTTTTACCCTCGGCGCAGCCTTTGCGGGTACGGCGGGCGTCCTGTTTTCCCATTATTTTTACATTGCCCATCCGGCTTCCTTTACCTTCATGCGCTCCTTCGACATCCTGACCATGGTTGTCCTGGGAGGCCTCGGCAGCATGAGCGGAGCCATAACAGGCGCCGTATTACTGACTGGCATTTCCGCCTTCCTGGCAGAATATCCCGAATGGCGTATGGTAATTTATTCAATCACGTTGATCGTGTTGATGCTTTACCGTCCGCAAGGCTTGTTCGGCAACAAGGAACTTAGCCTCAAAATGTTTAAGTTAGGAGGCGGCAACAATGGAAGAACTGCTGAAGGTAAATGACATTTCAATGGTTTTCGGCGGATTGCGCGCGGTTTCCAATTTCACAATGGAAATCAACAAGGGCGAGCTCGTTGGCCTGATTGGCCCGAACGGGGCAGGCAAAACGACGGCTTTCAACATGCTGACGGGCGTTTATGAGCCGACGGAAGGCACGATTACTTTCGAAGGAAACCTTGTCAACGGCAAGAAACCCTACCAGGTAACGGCCATGGGTATGGCCCGCACGTTTCAGAACATCAGGCTTTTCTCGGAGTTGTCGGTAATCGACAACGTCAAGATTGCCTACAACATGCATGTCAAATATTCTTTGCCGGAAGCCGTCGCGCGTTTCGGCAGGTATTTTAGCGAAGAAGAAGAAATAATCAATAAGGCGCTTTCGCTTTTAAAGATTTTCAAGCTGGACGACAAGGCCTATGAGCAGGCGAAAAACCTGCCCTACGGCGAGCAGCGCCGTCTCGAAATCGCACGTGCCCTCGCAACCGAACCCAAGCTGCTGCTCCTTGACGAGCCTGCGGCGGGCATGAACCCTCAGGAAACTCACGAACTGATGGAAATGATCCGTTGGATTCGCGATGAATTCAAGCTCAGCATCCTCTTGATTGAACACGATATGAGTCTTGTCATGAACGTATGCGAAAGAATATACGTCCTTGAATACGGCTGCTGTATCGCTCAGGGTCTGCCTGAGGAAATCAAGAGCAACAAGCGGGTTATCGAGGCTTATCTTGGCGAGGAGGTATCATAATGTTAAAAGTCAACAATATTGATGTATATTATGGTGCCATCCACGCCATCAAGGGCATCAGCATCCAAGTCGCAAAGGGAGAAATCGTAACCCTGGTCGGCTCGAACGGCGCCGGCAAGTCGACTACCTTGCGCACTATTTCAGGTCTTTTGAAACCAAAGAGCGGTACGATATTATTTGAGGATAACCGTATAGACGGCTCGGCGGCCCATAAAATAGTCGGCATGGGTCTGTGTCAGGTGCCGGAAGGACGCCGTGTTTTCTCTAACATGACCGTTATGGAAAACTTGGAGCTCGGCGCTTATTTACGGACCGACAAGGACGAGATTTCGAGGGACTTTGAGGATGTTTTCCGCAAATTTCCGCGCCTCGCAGAGCGTAAGTTCCAGGTTGCCGGCACACTGTCCGGCGGCGAGCAGCAGATGCTGGCCATGGGCCGGGCGCTGATGAGCAAGCCGCGTCTGCTTTTGCTGGACGAGCCTTCCATGGGTCTTGCTCCCTTGCTTGTCAAGGAAATTTTCTACATAATCCAGGAAATCAATGAAAGCGGGACAACCGTTCTACTGGTAGAGCAAAACGCCAACATGGCACTGTCGATTGCCGACAAGGCCTATGTATTGGAAACGGGCCGCATTGCCCTGGCCGGAACGGCTAAGGAACTGGCAAGCAGCGAAGCTGTCCGCAAGGCGTATTTAGGCGGTTAATAATCACAAAGGAGAGTGATTTTCAATGCTCATCAGGGAGTTAATGACACAAAACGTAATTACGACCGAGGAGGACAAGACGATTCTGGAAGTCCGTGAACTGATGCGGAACAAGAACATAAGAAGACTGCCGGTCACAGATGACATCAAACGCATCAAGGGCATGATCACTGACGGTGACGTCGGCCGCAGCGAGCCGTCTGACGCTACCACTCTTTCCAAATATGAGGCAAACTACCTCTTATCCAAGCTGCGGGTCAGGGACGTTATGACCAAGACCGTCATCACTGTCAATGACACCTCGGAAATCGAAGAAGCGGCCTATCTGCTTTATACAAACAAGATCGGCGCCCTGCCGGTGGTCGCCATCGACAACAAGCTTTGCGGAATAGTAACGGACAGCGATATTTTCAAGGCTTTTGTCGACATCATGGGTTTTGCCAAGACTTCCACGAAAATTACCGTTGACGCCAGCGATCAGGTAGGCGTGCTTGCCGATGTGGCCAGCATCTTCAAGAAACGCGGCATCAACATCATCTCCGCCGTCACGCGTTCAAAAGGACCGGAAAGCGCGGAAATAATGATTCGCGCCGATTTGACGCACGGCCTGGACGTTATCGAGGAAATCAGACAGGCAGGCTACACAATTAAAGACATCAGCACCGTTAAAGGCAACGGTAAGTGAGTATTTATGGATAAAGTTCAATATTCGGTCGGCGACATCGTACGTATGAAGAAAGCACATCCCTGCGGTTCCTACGAATGGGAGATAACCCGCACGGGCATCGATTTTGGTTTGAGATGCCGAGGCTGCGGCAGGTTTGTGATGATTCCGCGTCCCAAGTTTGAAAAAGCTGTCAAATGTATTCTGGAATCGGTTAATCCGGAAAACATGCTTTAACCTTTATTGGTCCGATTGCCCTGCCTTTACCCCCGGGATATGGCTCGCAAGCCGTTGAACGGGGGATTTTTTCTTAAAGAATGCTGCGGAGGGAATTTCACATGATACGTTCGGTAAAACGAGAAGATGCTGCAAGAATAGCCGAAATATACGGCTGGTACGTCGAGAACACGACCGTCAGTTATGAGCTTTCCGCGCCGGATTGCGCTGAAATGCTGCGAAGAATCGAAGAAACGACGAAAGCCTATCCCTGGCTTGTATATGAGGAGGAAGGCAAAGTAATAGGCTACGCCTATGCCCATAAGTTCGCTGAACGCGAGGCTTATCTGCCCAGCGCGGAAATTGCCGCCTACCTGGACAGGGAAAAGCTTGGCGCAGGCCGCGGACTTGTTTTGGTGCAGGCACTTTTAAAGGACCTTTTAGAATACGGCTGTCATACAGCGGTTGCCCTCGTCAGCCATGACAATGATGCCAGTGCCGGGCTTTGTCTGAGGCTTGGCTTCGAGCACGCCGGGAGGCTCTGCAACATAGGGCGCAAGTTCGGGCGTTGGCTGAGCCTCGACTACTACACGCTGCCGCTGAAAGCATATACTGATGAATAACAGGCGTCGCAGCCCGGTAAAAACAGTCAGGCAGAAGCAAGAAAGTATTTCCCGGGAAATATTGCCATTGTTGCAGAAAATTCATAGATGCGTTACAATTATGTATCTGATATTAATGAGGAGAGATACTTGTGAGCACTAACCTGGAAGTAGGAATTGTCGGTCTGCCGAATGTTGGCAAAAGCACGCTTTTCAATGCTATTACCAAAGCAGGCGCAGAAGCCGCCAATTACCCTTTTTGTACGATAGAGCCCAATGTCGGCGTTGTTGACGTGCCCGACGAACGCCTGCAGGTGCTCGGCGAAATGTTCAAATCCAAAAAAATCGTGCCTGCCGCCATGCGCTTTGTGGATATCGCAGGTTTGGTCAAGGGCGCATCGACCGGAGAAGGTCTCGGCAATAAATTCCTGGCCCACATCCGCGAGGTTGACGCCATCGCCCAGGTCGTGCGTTGTTTTGAAGACGGCAACATTACGCATGTCGAAGGTTCGCTCGATCCCTTGCGCGACATTGAAATAATCAATACCGAGCTGTGCCTCGCTGATATGGAAAGCGTGGAAAAAAGAATCGAACGGGTCAACAAGCTCCTGAAAACCGGCGACAAGAAACTGCCGCTCGAAAAAGCGGCTCTCGAAAAGGTGCTGGCAGGTCTTGGCGAGGCGATTCCTGCCAGGCGCCTGTCTTTGACCGAAGAAGAGCTCGCGCTGCTTAAAGAGCTGCATCTTTTGACGCTGAAGCCGGTGCTCTATATTACCAACGTTGCCGAGGACGAAGTTGCCGGTTCGAAAAGCAACGCCCACGTGGAAGCGGTAAGGAAATACGCTGAGCAGGAAGGTGCCGAAACAGTAGCGATTTCGGCCAAAATGGAAGCCGAGATAGCGGAGCTGCCGGCAGAAGAGGCCCAGGAATTTCTGGCAATGACGGGCTTGTCCGAGCCAGGACTGAATCGGATTATCAAGGTCGGCTTCAAGCTGCTCGGGCTGATGACGTACTTGACGGCGGGCGAAACAGAGACACGCGCTTGGACGATTGTCCGCGGCACCAAAGCCCCGCAAGCCGCCGGCAAAATCCATACCGACTTTGAACGCGGCTTCATCAGGGCGGAAATAGTATCTTACGCAGACCTTGTGGCCTGCGGCTCGAAGGCGGCAGCCCGTGAAAAGGGACTGGTACGCCTGGAGGGCAAGGAATACGTGATGCAGGACGGCGACGTCGTCGAATTCCGCTTCAATGTGTAAGACCAAGGTAGTGTGGCCTGCGCCGTACTGCCTTTTTTTAAAAGGCCGGGGAGCGGACAGGGCGACCCAAGCCTGCGCGGCTTGACAGAAAGGAGCTGAGGCCATGTTGTTTGATTCCCATATCCATTGTGATTACTCCCAGGATTCCTCGATGACGCTGGTCGAGGCACTGCAAACGGCGGCAAAGGAACAGGTTGGCATTATCGTGACAGAGCACTGGGACTATGACTATCCGACCAACCCTTATGCCTTTCTGTTCGATTTGGACGACTATTTCCGAAAGTTTTCCGCCTATAGGTCCGAGCAGGTCCTGCTCGGCATCGAAATCGGCATGCAGAAGCACATCGTGCAAAAGGACGAGGCGCTCATCAAGGCTCATCCCTTTGACTGCGTCATTGCCTCGATGCATTGCGTCAAGGGCCGCGACCTATATGAGCCGCGTTCCTACAAGGGGCTGACCAAAGCCGAAGCGGTCAAGGCGTTTTTGGAAGAATCCGTTGCTACCGTGCGCTTATACAGCGACTTTGATGTTTTCGGGCACATTGACTATATCAGCCGCTATATGCCCTACGAAGATCAGGAGCTCTACTACGAGGAGTTCCCCGAACTGTGGGATGAACTGTTTAAGGCCTTGCTCGAGAAAAGCAAGGTTTTGGAAATAAACACCAGGCGGCTCGATTCGCCGAAAGCGCTTGCAGCGATGGAGATTCTTTACGGGCGCTATCGCGAGCTCGGCGGTCTTCATGTTTCCCTTGGTTCTGACGCCCATTACAAGGAGCACGTCGGGAGAAGGTTTGCCGCGGCAAAACAAATAGCCGACAAGCTTGGTCTTTTGCCTGTGTATTTCAAGGAAAGAAAAATGATAATCAGCAAAGGGTGAAAAATAAATTGAAATGTGTCAGATTTGAAGTTGAAAACAAAGCGAAAATCGGTGTTTTGGAAGGAGACCAAGTAAGAAAAGTCCAAGGTTCAATAGAGACATTCTGGCAGCTGACCGACGAGGTGTTCCCTTTGGCCGAGGTCAGGCTGCTTGCACCCTGCGTGCCGCGGCAGATTATCTGCGTAGGCCTGAACTACAGAAAGCACGCGGACGAATTAAAGATGTCCGTGCCGCCCGAGCCGGTACTCTTTTCCAAGGCGGTACACACGGTCATCGGACCTGACGCCGCAATTGTTTATCCGCCCCAGACAAAGAAGCTTTCTTACGAGGCGGAGCTCGGCGTCGTGATTAAAAAGAAAATGAAGGATGTTTCCCCGGAGGAAGCGCACAACTATATTCTCGGCTATACCTGCGCGAACGACGTGACGGCGCGCGACCTGCAGTTCAGGGACGGGCAGTGGATGCGCAGCAAGTCTTTCGACACGTTCTGCCCGCTGGGGCCATGGCTCGAAACAGAGCTTGATCCTACGGATCTTGCCATCAGGCTTTACTTGAACGGCAAAGTGCAGCAAGACGACCGCACAAGGCAAATGGTATACAATCCTTACGAGCTTCTGAGTTATATTTCCAAGAACATGACGCTTGACGCCGGTGACCTCGTTTTGACCGGTACGCCTGCAGGCTGCGGCGAGATGCGCGTCGGAGACGAGGTCGCAGTCGAGATAGAAGGAATCGGCTGCCTCCGCAACACTGTCCGCGCGCCCGGTGAGGAAGCGAAAAATTAAGAAAGCCGGCAACGCAAATAAAAAACAGGTTTGCTCTTCGAGCAAACCTGTTTTTCTTATTTGCCTGTTTTGCGGCGAACGGTGATGCTTTCGCCGCCGATACCCCAGTTGTCGGTGTCGACTTCGTCGATGACGACCACGGTCGTTGCCGGGTTCTTGCCGAGTACGTCCACGAGCAGCTGGGTGGCGCCCTTGATCAGGGCCGCCTTTTTTTCGGGTGTCACTTCGCCTTCCCTGGTAATCTTAATATTAACGTAGGGCATAATCTCACACCTTTCCGGTTGATAATATCATTATATATGCGCGCGCAAAAGAGAACAAGCAAAAGGCTCCTATGAAAAATATTTCAATTGTGACATTTCTCTTGCATTTTAAAAACTACTGTGTTATTATTTACCTGCTTGACCAGCAAGTACGGGCGGGAGGCAGCTTCGGCGCTTCACTGCAAAAAGGAAAACTGTCCGGCAAAAAGCATGTCAATATCGCTTGGATCATTATGACCGGGACGTAGACGCAATAATTCTTTGTTTACCTACGCACTCCGGCAGGAGTGCGTTTTTTTTTGCATTGGGCGGCAGGGAGGTGCGGTATGAGGATAGGCATTATCGGTGCGGGCAAGGTAGGGCAGGCTTTGGGCAAGAGCCTGCAGGCGGCGGGCGAAACGTTTGTCGGATTGACGGCCGGCTCGAAGGCGAGCACGGCAGCGGCGGCAGCGGTCCTGAAGACCGAGGCGTTTAACACCAACGCCGGGCTGGTGCCATTGTGCGACGTAGTTTTTCTGACTGTGCCGGACAGGCAGATCGGCACAGCAGCAGAAAGTCTGGCTCGTTATTTTGCCAAATACGGAAACCGTGCGCTCGAGGGCAAAACATTTTTTCATTGCAGCGGTTCTATGGGACTCGAAGAGCTTTCGCCGCTGGCGGAAATCGGCGCGGGTATTGGCAGCCTGCATCCACTGCAAAGCTTTGCCAATCCCGGAGTGAGCTTCAGAGGCATTTACATAGCTCTTGACGGCACAGACGAAGTAAGAAAGACGGGCATGAAGCTCGCTCGCAGACTGCAGGCGCACGCCTTCAGCGTGCCAGCAGAGGAGCGCAAGGCCTACCATGCCGCCGCCTGCTTCGCCTCGAATTACGTAGTGACGGTCATGTCGGTGGCGCAGGAACTGATGGCCAGATGGACGCCGACGCCGGCTGACGGCTTATCCGCATTGCTGCCGCTTTTCTGCGGTACGGCGAACAATCTCAAGAACACGCAGCTGGCGCGGGAGGCTCTGACCGGTCCGATTGCCCGCGGCGACATAAATACGATAGAAGCACACCTTGCGGTCATACCGCCTGAAATCGCCGAACTTTACAAGGCTCTCGGCGAGAAGACGGTACTCATAGCGGAACTTAACGGAACAATCGACAGCAGCCAGGCGAAAGCAATGCTTGAGGTTCTCAGGAAACAGAAAAATACACTTTAGGGAGGCAACTACAAATGGAAAGAAAACCGATTACAACCAGCACGATTCGTCAGATGAAGGAGGAAGGCACACCTATCAGCATGATTACCGCCTATGACTACGCCATGGCGCGCAATGTTGACGAGGCGGGCATTGACATGATTCTGGTCGGAGATTCGCTTGGTAACGTAATGCTTGGTTACAGCTCCACGCTGCCCGTAACCATGGACGCCATGGTTCATCACACGCAGGCCGTGGTGCGCGGAACAAAGACCGCCCTGGTGGTTGCCGACATGCCGTTTATGAGCTATCAGGCCAGCGAGGAAGAAGGCCTCAGGAATGCGGGACGCCTGATGAAGGAAGGCGGCAGCGCTGCCGTTAAGATTGAAGGCGGGGCGGAAGTCTGCCAGCTGGTGAAGAAAATGGTGACGGCCGGGATTCCCGTCGTCGGACACATCGGACTCACACCGCAGTCGGTAAACCAGTTCGGTGGGTTCAAGGTTCAGGGCAAGGACTTCGCGGCGGCGCAGAAGCTGCTTGACGACGCCAAGGCTTTGGAAGCGGCAGGTGCCTTTGCCGTAGTACTTGAATGCGTGCCTGCGGCTTTGGCAAAGAAGGTGACTGAACAACTCACGATTCCTACCATCGGCATAGGCGCGGGCAACGGCTGTTCGGGGCAGGTGCTTGTCTGCAATGACCTGCTGGGCTTCAGCAATGGCTTTTCTCCGAAGTTTGCGAAGAAATACCGCAACCTCCATGACGAGATCGTCGGTGCAGTGTCGGAATACATCAGCGATGTGCGGGACCGGAGTTTCCCGGGACCCGAGCACTCTTTTAAAATAGATGAAGAAGTTCTTGAAAAATTATACTAAAACGTTAGAGGGGAAAACGAATGATCTTATGCAAGACGGTTGCAGAACTAAGGGCAGAACTGGCCATTGCGAGGAATGAAGGCAGGACAATCGGGCTTGTGCCGACAATGGGCGCCCTGCATGAAGGGCACGCTTCTCTGATCAGGGCTGCCAATATGGAAAACGACCTTGTCGTAGTCAGCGTTTTTGTCAATCCGACCCAGTTCGGCCCGAACGAAGACCTGGACAGCTATCCGCGCACGCTTGAGGCAGACTGCCTGATAGCCGAAAGAGAAGGCGCCGACATTGTATTCGCGCCGACGGCCAAGGAAATGTACCCGAGCGAGGATATGACCTGGGTGGAAGTAACGGGCGGCATTACGAATGTTTTGTGCGGCAGGTCGAGGCCGACGCATTTTCGCGGCGTGACTACGGTCGTCAGCAAGCTGTTCAACCTTGCCCAGCCCGACCGGGCCTACTTCGGTCAGAAGGACGCCCAGCAGGTGCAAGTGCTCGCAAAGATGGTCAAGGACCTGTTCTTCAACCTGCAGCTGCGCATTATGCCAATCGTCAGGGAAGCCGACGGCCTGGCCAAAAGCTCCCGCAACACCTACCTGTCGCCGGAGGAGCGTCGGGCGGCCCTGATCTTGTCAAGGAGCCTGAAGGAAGCCGAAAAGCTTTTTGCGGCAGGAGAGCGTGACGGCAAAAAACTTGCCGAATTTACCGAGGAACTGATTAAGACCGAGCCGATGGCAGACATCGACTATGTTGAAATTTACCGTATGCCCGATCTCTCCGAATGCAGCGGACCGCTCGAAGGAGCCGGTCTTTTGGCGGTAGCGGTCAGGTTTGGCAAAACACGTCTGATTGACAATCTTGTTTTGGAGGTAAAATAATGCTGTACAATATGTTTCACGGTAAAATTCACAGGGCAACCGTCACGGAGGCCAACCTGGAGTACATGGGGTCGATCACGATCGACTCGACCTTGATGAAGATGGCTGGCATTCTTCCCGGCGAGCGCGTGCAGATTGTTGACAACAACAACGGCAACCGCCTGGAGACCTATGTCATCGAGGGCGAACCCGATTCGGGCGTCATCTGCCTGAACGGCGCCGCAGCACGCAAGGTGACCGTCGGCGACAAGGTAATAATCATTGCCTACGCGATGATGACGCCGGAAGAAGCCGCTTCCTGCGTACCCAAGGTCGTCATGGTTGACGACGAAAACCGCCCCCTTAAGGTTCGCGGCACGGAACTTGCCGGCGAAATCGGCTGAGATTTTCTCAAAACAGTCCTCCCGTTTCTGTTTGAGCGGGAGGATTTTTATGCCTTCATCTTTATGTTTTTCTTTGATTAATAGGAAATAAGAAGTATAATGATAATATTAATCCGCGTTAAAAACCAAAATTCACTTAATAATGGGAGGACATTTCATGGAAGAACGCAAGGGACCGAAAAAACCCTTAATTTATTATTATCTGATCGCAATATTGATGATCTATCTGTTCAACGCGGTCATCACGCCGACTTATTTCAGCCCGAAGGTGGAGGAGATTTCTTACGGAACCTTTCTGCAGAAAATAGACGAAGGCAAGGCTTCCAAGGTTGAAATCACCGCGACCAAGCTGGCGCTCGTCTGCAAGGATGATTCGGCGGGCACGATTTTTGTCACGGGACGCGTCGAAGACCCGGAACTCGTGAACCGCCTGGTTAAGAACAAGGTGGAATTTTCACAGGTAATACCGAAAGAAAGCTCGCCCTTGGAAAACTTCATTATGAACTGGGTGCTGCCGATCGCGATTTTCTTTGCCCTCGGCCAGCTTTTCATGCGCTACATGGGCAACAGGATGGGCAGCAACGCCATGAGCTTCGGCAAGAGCAACGCGAAGGTCTACGTCGAGGCCCAGACCGGCAAGAGCTTTGCCGACGTCGCAGGGCAGGACGAGGCCAAGGAAGCGCTGATGGAACTCGTAGACTTTTTGCACAATCCCGACCGCTATAAAAAAATCGGAGCCAACATGCCGAAGGGCGCTTTGCTAGTGGGGCCTCCGGGCACCGGCAAGACGCTCCTGGCCAAGGCCGTCGCCGGCGAGGCCAAGGTGCCGTTCTTTTCGATTTCCGGTTCTGAATTCATCGAGATGTTCGTCGGCATGGGCGCCGCGCGTGTCCGTGACCTGTTCAAGCAGGCGCAGGAAAAAGCGCCCTGCATAGTCTTCATCGACGAAATCGACGCCATCGGCCAGAAACGTTCGAGCGGACAATTCGGCGGCAACGACGAGCGCGAGCAGACACTGAATCAGCTGCTCTCCGAAATGGACGGTTTTGACAGCAGCAAGGGCGTTGTGATTCTGGCAGCAACCAACAGGCCGGAAACACTGGACAAGGCGCTCTTGCGTCCGGGCCGTTTCGACAGGCGCATACCTGTCGAGCTGCCTGACCTCAAAGGCCGCGAAGCAATCCTGCGAGTCCATGCAGTCAATATCAAGGTCGAAGACAATCTAGACTTCAACGCAATCGCCAGGGCAACAAGCGGCGCGTCAGGAGCCGAGCTTGCCAACATCGTGAACGAGGCTGCGCTGCGTGCCGTCAAGCTTGGCCGTGACGCCGTCAACCAGAGCGACCTCGAGGAATCGGTGGAGGTCGTCATAGCGGGCTACCAGCGCAAGGGAGCCGTTATTTCCCCGAAAGAGAAAAAAATCATTGCCTACCATGAAATCGGACACGCATTGGTTGCGGCCAAGCAGTCGGAATCGGCACCCGTCCACAAGATTACGATCATACCCCGTACCTCGGGCGCCCTGGGCTACACCATGCAGGTTGCCGAAGAGGAAACGGTACTGATGACGAAGGAAGAAGCCTTCAACAAAATAACCACGATTATCGGCGGACGCGCAGCCGAGGAAACTATTTTCGGCACAATCACGAGCGGCGCGGCCAATGACATTGAACAAGTAACAAGGCTCGCGAGGGCTATGGTTGCCCGCCTCGGCATGAGCGAGGAATTTGACATGATGGGCCTCGAGACCATCAACAATCCTTATCTCGGCGGGGACACCTCGCTGATGTGCTCCCCCGAAACAGCGGCAAAGATCGACAAGGAAGTATTGGCCATCATCAAGGACGCCCATGCGAAGGCAAGGCGCATCTTGGAGGAAAACAAGGACAAGCTGCACGAGCTCGCAGCTTACCTGCTGGAGAAGGAAACAATCACTGGTGCGGAATTCATGGAAATTCTGACAGGTGAAAAGCCGAAGGACGGGGAAGACGCCGAAACGGCGACAGCTCCCGGCGAAGCATCCGAGACAGTTACAGACGCGGCTGAAGAGCCAGCTGCCGAAATTGACAGGATGTGACGGCCAATGCGCATCTGGCATAAAGAACTTTTGCCCTACCTGCCCCTGATGCAAATCAAGGGGCAATACCGGGAAGTATTTCTGGTCGCAAGCGAAATCAGAAAGAAGGGCACGCCTAATCATATCCTGGTCAACCGTGTGCAGGAATACTCCCTTGAGCATCTGTCAGCCTACCTGCAAATGCTGACCGCCGAAATGGAACGCCGCGGCTTGAGGTTCGACCGGGCAAAGGTCGAGGCGTTGTACGAATTTTTAGGAAAGCCCGGGGAAATAACGCCATCCGAGCTTTTTGCCGGTTGGCACAACGAACGCTATCTGAAGCAATGCCTGTACAATCTGCAGGAAAAGGCCGACTGCGGCCGACCGGGCGCGGAGGAATGGGCAATTATCGAAAAGGCTTTCGGACGCTGTCTCTAAGCAGAAAACCGCATCTTAAACGATGCGGTTTCTTTTT
Organism: Acholeplasmataceae bacterium; assembly: GCA_012744295.1. Classification (GTDB taxonomy): domain Bacteria; phylum Bacillota; class Negativicutes; order Acidaminococcales; family Acidaminococcaceae; genus JAAYIB01. The sequence goes on along the minus strand of JAAYIB010000181.1, from coordinate 4,885 downwards.
CGGAACAAGCGGGACTCTTTTTGTCCGCCTGCTAAAATTTTGTTGCCGCAGAAAAAGGATTATCGGCAGCAGTGTAGAATGAATGAATTGTAGCGTTTTTTTGCACAACGGCACACAGGAAAAATCAGAGCAACTTTTCGTAACAATACGACTTGAAAGTGAGCTGAAGCCTATACCTACCAACCAACCTGCTTATTACTTGGCCGCCTCGGCGGAACCTCGCGTCTGACGCGGGGCTGACAAGCAATAAGTATTTTTTTATGTGCTCATGCGACTAAGACTAAGGAGGGAGCCCGAAGCAGGAAGGGGCGATGAGAAATGGTGTACAATTATTATCCCGGCTGTACGCTCAGCACGAAAGCCAAAAAACTGGACATTTACGCAAGAGCGGCAGCAAAGGCGCTTGGCTTTGAACTGGCGGAACTAAAGGAATGGCAATGCTGCGGGGCGGTCTATCCGCTGGCGCAGGACGCGATCGGCGAACGACTCGCCGCGGCACGTAGTCTGGCAGCGGCCGAGGACGGCAAGCTCGTTACATTGTGCTCGGCCTGTCATCATGTTTTGAAGCGCGTCAATGCCGACATGGCGGCAAACGGCGAAATCTGTGCCAAGGTGAACGCCTATCTCGGCGAGGAAGAGACTTACCACGGACAAACGGAGGTCTGGCATTATCTGGAGATCCTGAAGCGGGAAATCGGCTTTGACGAAATTGCCCGCAGGGTCAAAAACCCCCTGACCGGAAGGAAAATAGGCGCCTATTATGGCTGTCTGCTGCTCCGGCCCGCGGGCGTCATGCAGTTTGACGACGCGGAAAACCCCGGCATACTAGAGGACTTTATCGCGGCGCTCGGCGCAACACCGATAATTTATGACTACCGCAACGAGTGCTGCGGCGGCTACCTGACACTGACCGACAAACAAGCAACCGGAGAAATGGTGGGCAGGGTAATCGCCTCGGCGCGGCAAAAGGGCGTCGCGGAGCTGATTACCGCCTGTCCCCTGTGCAGTTACAATCTTGAGGTTAACGCGCTCGGCACAGAAATGCCCGTACATTACTTTACCGAGCTTTTGGCGGAGGCGCTCGGCCTGAAGGAGGAAGAGACGGCATGCAGATAAGGGAAATGGAAGAAGCGGCAGAGGTTTTACGCATCAGCACGGTCAAGGCTGAAAACTGCATGCAGTGCGGCAAGTGCTCGGCAGCCTGTCCTGCCGGCGCGAGGATGGACATCCTGCCGCATCGTTTCGTTTGGGAGCTGATGAACGGCAGAGTCAGCCTGCTCGCAAAAAGCGGCACGCTGTGGCAGTGCCTGTCGTGCTTTGCCTGTTCGGCCCGCTGTCCGCGCGGCGTAGATCCGGCCCGGCTGATTGAGGCTGTCCGGCTCACGGTGATCCGCCGGCAGGGAGCAAACAGCATCAATGTGGACGAGCTGCCGCAGGTGATTGATGAAAATATGCCGCAGCAGGCGATAGTCAGCGCGCTGCGCAAGTATAACAAGTAAGGAACCGCAAGGAAAGGTTCTGGGAGGGATAAGATTGCAGAAAATAGGTGTGTTTGTCTGCTGGTGCGGAAGCACATCGCCGCAACGGTGGACGTGGCCCGAGTCGCTGAAAGCGTCAGAAGCATCCCCGACGTGGCTTTCGCGACCGATTACCGGTATATGTGCTCCGAAGGCGGCCAGACGCTGCTCCGGCAGGCAGTTAAGGAACACGGGCTCAGCAGAATCGTAGTCTGTGCCTGTTCGCCGCGCATGCACGAAGCGACCTTCAGGAAGGCGGCCAAGGCTGCCGGACTCAATCCGTACCTGGTCGAGATCGCGAACATCCGCGAGCATTGCTCCTGGGTGCATAAGGATAAGGAAGTCGGCACCGCCAAGGCGATTGCGCTGGCCAAGGCCGCGATTGCGAAGGTCAGGCTCAATACGCCCCTGACAGCCGGCGAGAGCCCGGTCGTAAAAAGAGCGCTCGTCATCGGCGGCGGCATTGCCGGCCTTCAGACAGCTCTCGATATAGCCGAGGCGGGTTATAAAGTGGATATTATTGAGAAGTCGCCGAGTATCGGCGGCAAGATGGCGCAGTTGGACAAGACCTTTCCCACGCTGGACTGCTCGGCCTGTATCCTGACGCCGAAGATGGTCGATGCCGCAGCACACGAGAACATTACGATCCATACCTACAGCGAGCTCGAAAAAGTCAGCGGCTATGTCGGACAGTTCGAGGCCGTGATCCGCAAAAAGGCCCGCAGCGTCGCAGTTGACCGCTGCAGCGGCTGCGGACTCTGCATGGAAAAATGCCCGTCTAAGAAGGCGGCAAGCGAGTTTGACGAAGGGCTGCGCACCAGGAGCGCGATTTACATACCCTTTGCCCAGGCCATCCCGAACGTACCGGTGATTGACCGGGAGCAATGCCTGAAATTCCAGGCTGACAAGTGCGGCCTGTGCGCAAAAATCTGTCCGGCAGGCGCCATCGAGTACGGGCAGGAAGACGAGCTGATAACAAACAAATACGGTGCTATCGTTCTGGCGACCGGCTTTACGACGATCGACCCCGTTAGGTTCGGCGAGTTTGGCTACTTGCACCACAAGGACGTTATCACTTCTTTGGAATTCGAGCGCCTGACGAACGCGGCAGGGCCCACACAGGGCAAGCTGGTCAAATTGTCGGACGGCAAGAAGCCAAAGTCGATTGTCTTCGTGTCTTGCGTCGGCTCGCGCGATACCACTGAGCGCGGCAAAAGCTACTGCTCGAAAATTTGCTGCATGTATACGGCTAAACACGCCCTGCTGGTGAAGGAGAAGTACCCGGACATTGCGGTCAAGGTGTTCTACATCGACGTGCGCACCCCCGGCAAAGGCTTTGACGAGTTCCAGCGGCGCGCCGTGGAAGAATACGGCGTCGAGTATATCAAGGGCATGGTCGGCAAGGTAACGGAGGAAGGCGGAGGCCTTGCGGTGCATGCTTCCGACGTCGCCGCAGGCACGAAGATAGTTGCGGAGGCCGACCTCGTCGTACTGGCCACGGCCGTCACGCCCTCAAGCGATGCGAGAAAACTGGCGAGCATGCTGAGCGCCAGCATCGATACCGATGACTTTTATACCGAGGCCCATCCGAAGCTCCGTCCCGTCGAAAGCCCGACCGCGGGCATCTTCCTTTCGGGCGTCTGCCAGGGACCGAAGGACATACCGGAAACAGTGGCCCAGGCAGGGGCGGCGGCCGTCAAGGCAATCGGCTTGCTGTCCAAAGACAAATTGCTGACCAATCCCTGCGTCGCCCATGTCAACGAAACGACCTGCAGCGGCTGCCTCGCCTGCGAGAAGGTCTGCCCCTACGGAGCAATCACGGCGGACTATAAGCAGGTCAACAGCAAGGGACTGAAGGAAAGACGGCTGATCGCCCACGTCAACGAGGCGCTCTGTCAGGGTTGCGGTGCCTGCAGTGTGGCCTGTCCTTCCGGCGCCATGGACCTCAGGGGCTTCAGCAACAAACAAATCATGGCGGAGGTGGATGCTCTATGTTAGCAGAAAAGCAAAGCACCGAGCAAAATTTTGAGCCGTTGATCGTAGCCTTTTGCTGCAACTGGTGCAGCTACGCAGGAGCCGATCTTGCGGGAACGGCACGGAGAAGTTACCCCGCGAATGTCAAAATCATCAAGGTTCCCTGTTCCTGCCGGGTCAATCCCACCTTCATCCTGCGCGCCTTCCTGCGCGGGGCCGACGGTGTCATCATTGCCGGCTGCCATCCGGGCGACTGCCACTACACCACGGGCAATTACTTCACGCGGCGGCGTATGACCCTGCTGATGGGACTGCTCGGCTATCTCGGCGTCGACAAGGCGAGACTTCGGGTGGAATGGGTATCGGCCGCCGAGGGCAACAAGTTTGCCGAAGTCATGACCGATTTTGCCGGGACCATCAAGGCGCTGGGAGAAAACGTGAAGTTGAGGGACCTGAGATGCAAATAATTGAGACGATGATGAAACAAAAAGCCAAAGAGCTCCTAAATGCCGGCAAAGTCAGCCAGGTAATAGCCTGGCGCAGGGGAGAGTTCTTTTATGACAATGCCCCGGCCTATTTCCGCACCGCGGAGGAGACAGAAGACCTCAGCTATAACGCCTTTTGCGGCAGCAATCTCACCAAATATCTGATCGCGAACACGAAAAAAGACGAGAAAACGGCCGTGTTTCTGAAGCCCTGCGACACCTACAGCCTGAACCAGCTTTTAAAGGACAGGCGCGTCAAGAGGGAAATGGTATATGTCATCGGCATTCCCTGCGCCGGCATGGTCGACGTCGCCAAGCTGAAGGCACAGGCAGGCAAGGGCCTGCTCAGAGCTGCGGAGACGGAGGAGGAGATTTTGGTATCGACGGCTTACGGCGACCGCGCGGTAAAAAGGGCGGAGGTCCTGCTGCGGAAATGTGAAACCTGCAAGGGCAGCGCCTATGCCGTCAGCGACGAAACACTCGGCGAACCTTTTACGGTTTATCGTACAACCGCGGACAGCTTCGCCGCAGTGAAAGCAATAGAAAGTCTCGACGGAGCAGAACGCTTCGCCTTTTGGCAGCAGGAGCTTTCCAAGTGTATCAGGTGCAACGCCTGCAGAGACGCCTGCCCCGCCTGCAGCTGCGAGCAGTGCATTTTTGACGACCCCGAGTCGGCCGTGGCCGGCAAGGTCAGCAACAATTCGGCGGAGGAGCAGCTCTTTCACATCATCCGCGCCTACCACGTCGCCGGCCGCTGTACGGACTGCGGCGAGTGCGGACGTGTCTGCCCGCAGGGCATCCGCCTTGACCTTTTGAACAGGAAACTCATCAAGGATATCAACGAACTATACGGCGAGTACCGGGCGGGAGCGGATGCTGTGACAGCCTCACCGCTTCTGCATTTCGAAG
>JAAYIB010000180.1 GCA_012744295.1 Acholeplasmataceae bacterium | reverse complement strand
ACCGAAAACGGTATTACCGCAATTCAGATGGACATCAAGATCGACGGCATCAACAAGGTGATTTTCCAGCAAGCGCTGGCACAGGCGAAGAAAGGACGCGCCTTCATCCTCGGCAAGATGCTTGAAGCCATCAAGGAGCCTCGCAAAGAGCTTTCACAATATGCACCGAAAATCACGACAATCAATATCAATCCTGACAAAATCCGCGACCTGATCGGCCCCGGCGGCAAGACAATCAAAAAAATTGTTGAAGAAACCGGAGTAAAAATCGACGTGGATGACAGCGGCAAGGTTTTTGTAGCAGCAGTCAACAGCGACGCCGCCCAAAAGGCGATTGAAATTATCGAGGGTATTGTAGCGGTGGCGGAGGTAGGCAAGACTTACACCGGCAAAGTGACGAGGCTGATGAATTTCGGCGCTTTTGTGGAAATATTGCCCGGTAAGGAAGGTCTTGTTCATATTTCCCAGCTTTCGACGGAACGAGTCGAAAAGGTTGATGACGTTGTCTCCGTTGGCGATGAGATTGCGGTTAAAGTCGTGGAAATCGACCAAAAAGGACGCATCAACCTGTCTCGTAAGGCTGTGCTGCAAGGCTGAGCCTTAGATTCCGACTAAACTTCAGCCTGCAGGAATCTGCAGGCTTTTTTACAAGGTTCAGGATAAAACTTCATGCGAGGGGTGTGGATTGAAATGCGTGGCTTTGAAAGAGTGAAAGAATTCAGCAATGAAGATTTTTCCTTGCCGCAACGAAAAACGCCCGGGTCGGCCGGCTATGACTTTTATTTACCGTGCGACGCCGTGCTTGAAGCGGGCAAGGTTACAATGATTCCCACGGGCGTGAAGGCGTATATGCGGAATGACGAGTATTTAGGTATCCATTTGAGGTCAAGCATTGCCAGAAAACATTGTCTGCTGCTTGTGAACGGACAGGGCATTGTCGATTCGGACTATTATGACAACGAGGATAACGAAGGCCACATCATGCTGCTGATTTACAATCCTAACAGACTGGACGTAAGCCTCAAAAAAGGGGAAAGAATCGCCCAGGGCATATTCTACGCTTATCTTCTTGCCGACGGCGACGGGGCGGCCGCTAAGGAAACACGCAAAGGCGGCTTTGGCAGTACTCAGTAACATTTGTGTTTGACAAAGGAACAAAAGATAGTATATAATTACGCTAATTGAATAGATTGATAGAGGAGCGGAAAGCATCAGTAGTTCGTTGAGAAGGGATTTTATGAAGCGAGCGAAAGGGTTACCGCCGAAGTTTGACGGTGGCCGCACTGTCAGGCTGGGCCGCCGGTTAAGAACCGTCGGACTGTCGCCTTAATTTGGTGGAGTGCTATCTCAAAATGCTTCAAGTACTGGGATTTCCAAGTATTATCAAGCCGTTGGGATAAACCCGGCGGCTTTTATTTTATACTAAGGGGGATGTTATTGTGATTCGTATCTTGGTCAACGGCGCTTTGGGCCGGATGGGTTCAGAGGTTGTCAGAACCGTGCTGCAGCAAAAAGACATGGAGCTTGTCGGTGCGGCAGACATTACGGCTACAGGCAAAACGATAGATGGTACGGCTGTTTCCTGTGAAACAAATCTCCGCCAGGTGCTGGAGAGAGTTAAACCGGACATTGTCATCGACTTCACGCGGCCGGAAGTGGTGATGGACAACCTGCGCGTCGTGTTGGGTGCCGGCGTGCGTGCCGTGGTTGGAACTACGGGCTTTACCGAAGCCGACAGGCAGGAACTCTCGGAGCTGGCCGAACAAAATGGCACAGCAGTGCTGATTGCACCGAACTTTGCCTTAGGCGCGATTCTGATGATGAAGCTCGCGGTTGAGGCGGCAAAATACTTCCCTCAGGTCGAGATTATCGAACTTCATCATGATCAGAAGCTTGACGCACCTTCCGGAACGGCGGTGCTTACATTACAAAAACTTGTCGAGGCGCGCGGCGGCTATGTTGCCCAGGGGCATCCGGACGAAGCTGAGAAAATGCCTGGTGCGAGAGGTGCCGAGTATGAAGGCATGCGTGTCCATAGCGTCAGACTGCCGGGTTTTGTGGCCTCTCAGGAAATAATTTTCGGCAGTGCGGGCGAGACCTTGAAAATACGCAATGACTCCATTAACCGTGAATGCTATATGCCGGGCGTAATGCTGGGCTGCCGCAAGCTTATGGAAAAAAGCGGTCTGATCTATGGACTTGACCGGTTGCTTTAAATAGGGAAAGATAGATTATAATGAAATGAGGGTATGGATATGAAGAAGTATAACGTGGCGATCTTAGGCGCAACGGGTGCCGTTGGCCAGGAGTTTTTGAAATTGATTGAAGAACGGGACTTTCCTTATGCGGAGCTTCGTCTTCTTGCTTCAAGCAGGAGTGCCGGCAGTGAAATAGAATTCATGGGTAAGAAACATATCGTGCAGGAGGCGACAGCTGACTCTTTCAAGGACATCGACATAGCACTGTTTGCGGGCGGCTCGGTCAGCAGGGATTTTGCTCCGCACGCTGTCAAGGCAGGCGCAGTCGTTATCGACAATTCAAGTACCTTCCGCATGGACCCCGACGTGCCTCTTGTTGTGCCCGAAGTTAACCCCGAGGCCATACTGAAGCACAAGGGCATAATTGCAAATCCCAATTGTTCCACCATTATCATGGTAATGGCACTTAAACCGATCTATGACCTCGCAAGAATCAAGAGAATCGTCGTTTCCACCTATCAGGCTGTTTCGGGAGCCGGCAAGGAAGGCATAGATGAACTTACCAACCAGGTCAGTGATTATTGCGCAGGCCGTGAAATGCAGGCAAATATTCTTCCTACGACGAGCATGGACAGGCACTACCCGATCGCTTTCAATCTGATTCCGCAAATAGACGTCTTCCTTGATAATCTTTATTCCAAGGAAGAGATGAAGATGGTGAATGAAACGAGAAAGATTTTTGACGACTACGAAATGAGGATTACCGCAACGACGGTACGCGTTCCGGTTTACAGAAGCCATTCCGAGTCGGTTAACATCGAACTTGAAAAGGATGTCGACCTTGAAACCATAAGGAGAGCAATTGCGCAGTTCCCCGGGGTGCAGCTGCAAGACGAGCCGACTGCACAGGTTTACCCGATGCCTTTATACACTTCCGACAAGAACGATGTTTATGTGGGACGACTGCGCAGGGACGAATCCTGTGACAACGCTGTCAACCTATGGGTAGTCGGGGACCAGATAAGAAAAGGCGCGGCCTTGAACACGCTGCAGATTGCTGAAACAATGATTAAAAACGGATGGCTGTAATTAAAAGGACAAAGTAAATGAAAATAATTGTGCAGAAGTTCGGCGGCACGTCGGTCGCCACGGAGGAAGCAAGAAACCTGGCAAGGAAAAAGATTGAGGAAGTCATCGCAAGCGGCTTCAGGACGGTTGTAGTTGTTTCGGCGATGGGCAGAAAGGGTGATCCTTATGCCACGGACAGCCTGATTCAGCTTCTGAAGAAGGAAAATGGCGAAGTTTCCTTGCGGGAGCTTGATACTCTGATGTGCTGCGGCGAATTGATTGCAGCAGCCGTCATGGCGGCCAACCTGCAGGGAGCGGGAATCCAGGCCGCGGCAATGACGGGGGCGCAGGCGGGCATTTTTACGGATTCAAATTTCGGCGACGCGAGAATAAAAAGCGTGGATACGGAAAATATAAGGAAACTCCTTCATCAGGGCATTGTCCCCGTAATTTGCGGTTTTCAGGGAGTCGAAACCGAAGGCTGGATGACAACCCTTGGCCGCGGCGGAAGTGATACTACGGCTGCCGCCCTGGGCGCGGCGCTCGAGGCGGAACGCGTGGAAATCTACACTGATGTGGAAGGCATTATGACCGCAGACCCGCGCGTCGTTGCCAATGCGACGATTCTCGACTGCGTTTCTTATGGCGACGTCTGCCAGATGGCCTACGAGGGTGCGAAGGTAATTCACGCCCGGGCGGTCGAAATTGCCATGGAAAAGGACGTCCCTATCTTTATTAAGTCAACCTTTTCAGACGCTCCCGGCACTTTAATCGGCAAGGCGGACATCGTAGAGGAAAAAACCGCTATACCGGGAAGAACAATCAACAGCATTGCCTATCTGAGGGAACTGGCTGTT
>JAAYIB010000179.1 GCA_012744295.1 Acholeplasmataceae bacterium | reverse complement strand
TATCTGTTTTGAGAAAAGAGAGCATCCTGGTAGTTAAGGAGTTTATTCTGAGAGATTTGTTCACCCATTATCCGCCTGTAAATTTGATGATTCCGCTTAAGCACGGCAAGGTTTCCGATATGCTTGCGGCTATGGACGTGCGAGACGCTATGACTTATCTTGACGTAGCTGAAGACAGGTATGTTTCAGATAATTATGTCGAAAAAGTATTTTCCTTTATTCGCCCGACCGGGTTTGAAAAAATAAAAATAAAACCTTTAATAATCAGCGAAGAACTGCCCTTTGCCGTAATATGTCATCCTTACATATGCAAACTAAACCATAATACAGGGCGTTTGACCATAAGGAACATTGCGAAGGGCAAGGGCGGCAAGTACCCGAGAATACGATATTTCACTTCAATTCTTCGGTGTCTTGCGGGCGCACGGCATTATAGCTATTTTACGGAACAGATCATTAGAGAGCGTAAAAACATCGGCAGCAAGATTTTGAATGCAATGTCTAATTCAAAAGCCGGCGGTGATTTTTCCGCTAACAATCTTTTCGAGAATGTCCATCATCGGGAACTTGTGAAGATGATCGGCAATCTGGCTGGAAAAATGGCGGCAGAGGGAAATACAAAGTGTGCACGATTGCTGCGGCTTATGGCTGAAGGACATGGCCTGTGCCAGGTTATGAAGGATGGTACCTTTTTGACTTGCACGGCCTGGAGTTGGGGCTCGGCAAGTTTCAAAGGCGGCGACGGCATACCCCGCGCTGCCTACTCAAGTGTTGAAGTGCGCTGGTTTAACCATCATTTTATTGAGAGCATGTACGGTGAGTTAGGATATGGTCAGGATGAGATCATGCGCAGAGTTTACAGGTTTATTGAAAAAGGTAATGGAGAAAAGACTTTGCTTGACTCATTGATGCATTCGCCGCCTAAAGGTGTAGACATAATTATTCAGGAAATTACCGAAGAACCAAGCAAACCATTGCAGCGCTGCAATGACCGTCCTCTGCTGCAGCCTGTTGCCGATAACGCCTGGGAATCAAAATATGTGCTTAATCCGGGCGCGCTGAGATTGGAGGACAAAGTATATCTGTTTTATCGTGCTGTAGGAAAAGACGGGATATCCAGGATAGGGCTCGCGGTAACAGATGGCTATCAAGTTTTAGAGAGGTTGCCGGAACCGATCTTCTCGCCGGTTTTGCCGCAGGAAAGAAAGGGTTGTGAGGATCCGAGAATAGTTATCATCGATAACAGGATTTTAATGATTTATACCGCCTATGACGGAAATATTGCCCAGATTGGCGTCGCTTCGATCAGCGTTAAGGACTTTCTCAGGCGAAAATTCGAACGTTGGCGCCGCGATGGTTTGCCTTTTGAAAATATTTGGGACAAGGACGGCATAATATTTCCGGAAAAAATCAAGGGAAAATATGTTCTATTCCATCGAATAGATCCCTCGATGTGGGCAGTCTATCTTGATAAGCTCGGCAATTACGCATCAGAACGACAGTTTATAATCATGGGGCCGCGCCCGGGAAGGATTTGGGATTCAAAAAAAATAGGCGCGGGTTCGCAGCCTATTAAAACCAAATATGGATGGCTATTAATCTATCACGGGGTTGATTACAGTTATATTTACCGTCTTGGGGTAATACTTGTGGATTTGCAGGAACCGCATAAGGTGTTGTATCGTTCGCCCAATGCCGTTCTGGAACCGGAAAAGGATTTCGAATTGGGAGAAAAAGGTGCCTGGGTTCCCAACGTGGTTTTTACATGCGGGGCAGTACCGGCAACAGAGACGGAAGTGCTTGATGATAATGACGAAGTCCTTGTTTATTACGGAGCGGCGGATACAAGTATTGGCGTTGCTAAGGCTAAAGTTTCTGATTTGATTCCGGAAAAATATCGTACTGTCATAAATGAAGAGTAGTTGCTGAGCCCTTCTTTCTTATCGTCTGAAAATCCGGCCCAAGTCTGCCGTTGAAAAGAATGGTGGTGAAGAT
>JAAYIB010000178.1 GCA_012744295.1 Acholeplasmataceae bacterium | reverse complement strand
TAATACCGTTTTCGGTTCCCGCAACCTTGAAGTCCATATCTCCAAGGGCGTCCTCAAGACCTTGGATATCTGTGAGAATTGCGAAGTCGTCTCCATCCTTGACAAGGCCCATAGCTACGCCCGAAACCGGCGCCTTGATCGGCACTCCCGCGTCCATCAGGGACAGAGTGCTGCCGCAGACGCTGCCCATGGAGGAAGAACCGTTTGATTCGAGAACCTCTGAAACAAGCCTTATGGCATACGGGAAGTCTTCTTCGGAAGGTATTACCGGCAGCAAGGCTCGCTCAGCCAAAGCGCCGTGACCGATTTCCCGGCGTCCGGGCGAACGGAGGGGTTTAGTCTCGCCGACGCTGTAGGGTGGGAAGTTATAATGATGGATATAGCGTTTCGTATCTTCGACGCCCAGGCCGTCAATTATTTGCACTTCGCGCAGCGGAGCGAGCGCGAGAGCGTTCAGAATCTGTGTCTGTCCGCGTGTGAAGAGAGAAGAACCGTGCGGTCGCGCCAAAAGTCCGACTTCACAGGTGACTGTTCTGACCTCGTCCAGTTGCCTGCCGTCCGGTCTGATCTTATCAACGGAAATAGTCCTGCGAACAACTGTTTTTATCAGCTTTTGAGTGATATAAGCAACATCTTTGCCGTTTTCGGGATACTTCTGGTTGAAAACCTCGGCTATTTCGGCCTTGACCTGGTCAACCATTTCCTCACGGCGCAGTTTGTCGGAATCCATCAAAACCGCTTTGAGCTTTTCCTGACCGTACGCTCTGATTTCTTCAGCAATCTCTGCAGGCGGGACATACACGGGAACTTCCATTTTGGGTTTACCGATTTCTGCCTGGATTTTATCCTGAAAGGCAACCAGTTCCTTGATTACGTCGTGTGCAAACCAGATTGCGTCAAGCATGACCTCTTCCGAGACTTCCTTTGCTCCGGCCTCAACCATTAAAATCGCGTCGCGCGTGCCCGCTACGGCAAGGCTAAGCTCGCTTGCCTTGGTTTCCTCGACATTCGGGTTGATGATGAATTTGCCGTCGATGAGTCCGATCCTGATGCCGGCAATAGGTCCGTCAAACGGAATGTCAGAAATGGATAAAGCGCATGAGGCGCCAAGCATCGCCACGATATCAGGGGGGTTATCCTGGTCGACCGAAACCGCGGTCGCGACAATTTGCACGTCATTGCGATAACCGTCGGGGAACATCGGGCGAATCGGACGGTCAATCATCCTGCTGGTAAGTATTGCCGCCTCACTCGGACGACCTTCTCTTTTAATAAAGCCGCCGGGAATTTTACCAACGGCATACATTTTCTCTTCAAAATCTACCGTCAACGGGAAAAAGTCAACACCCTCGCGAGGTACCTTTGCCCCCGTAACAGCTACAACAACCGCCGTATCTCCATAACGAACCATGACCGACCCGTTGGCCTGTTTTGCAAACTTGCCGGTTTCAATGCTCAGCGTCCTGCCGCCAAGCTGCATGCTATAACTATTCATCTGATAGCTACCTCCTCGTATTTTCCTCACATTATAAGCTACCTGCCAAATATTCGACATAAATGTTAAATAACCTTTATTTTTTTAATAAAATTTAACTTTGACAAAATAACATTTAAAAAACTGCTTATCAAAATATGATAAGCAGTTTTTGTTATTTGAAAGAAACGGCGTCAGTCTCTCGCACGTGCCGGTTCCACGCTGACCTTGTAGCCCTTGATCGTATTGCGATGCATCACGGCAAGTACCTTCTCAGCCACTGCTTCAGGCACTTCAACAAAGGTAAATTTATCGTAGATGTTGATTGAGCCGATGTCTTTACCCGGTATGTCGGCTTCAATCGCAAGTGACTGAATAATGTCCTTTACCGTTATCTTCTGGGTGCGTCCGATGTTTATAAACATACGAACCATTCCCTCACGCGCTCCGGTGTTCGCAAAGTCGGCCGGAGCAGCTTCCGCGGCGGGACTCTCCATAGCCTTGTTGCCTTCCTGCATCAGTTTGAGGGCTGCGGCGGCAATCTCTTCATTGCCGTAATCCTTGGAAAGTGTGTTGACGATCGAGAGATAATCGCTGTAATTGTTTTGTTCAAGCACGCTTTGAAGCTTGGAGACAATCATTTCCCTTTGTCTTTCCAAAACATTGGCTTCGGTCGGCAGCTGCCTGCGCACGATTTTAATGTTGATGGCTTTTTCAATCAGTTTCAATTGACGGAATTCCCGAGGAGTGATGAAGGTCAGAGCCACTCCCTTGTTGCCCGCCCTGCCGGTCCTGCCGATGCGGTGGACATAGCTTTCGGGATCCTGGGGTATGTCAAAGTTTATGACATGACTGATGTTTTCGATGTCAAGACCGCGAGCAGCGACATCGGTTGCAATCAGGACGTCCGCGCGTCCGGCACGGAACTTCTTCATGACGCGGTCGCGCTGATTCTGGCTCAGGTCGCCGTGCAAGCCTTCCGCCAGATAGCCTCTTGTTCCAAGCGCTATGACCAATTCGTCAACGCCTTTCTTGGTGCGGCAGAAAATGATAATTTTGCCGCTGACATCGACGTCGAGCAGACGGCACAAGCCTTCAACCTTATCCTTGGTTTCATAATAATACTGGTCGACAAGAGGCGCTGTAACAATTTCCTTATGAATAGCGACAAGCTTCGGAGCCTTCATGTATTTTTTTGTCAAGCTCAGAATCGGGCGCGGCATAGTGGCCGAGAACAGCAGTGTCTGGCGGTCGGCAGGTAGATTCTTCATGATTTCTTCCATGTCTTCCACAAAACCCATGTCCAGCATTTCATCAGCCTCGTCCATAACAAGGAATCTGATTGTGTCAAGCTTGATCGTGGCACGGCGAATATGGTCGAGCAATCTGCCCGGAGTACCGATAACGATTTGGACGCCGCTGCGCAAAGCCTTGATTTGCCGATCGATTGGCTGGCCGCCATAAACCGGCAACGCCTTTATACGCCTCGTCTGACCGATCTTTCCTACTTCCTCGGCTACCTGGATTGCCAGCTCGCGGGTAGGCGTCATGATGAGGGCCTGAATATGTTTGTGGTCCGTAATGTTTTGGACAATCGGAATGCCGAAGGCTGCCGTTTTGCCGGTACCTGTCTGTGCCTGACCGATTAAGTCGTTCCCCTCGAGCACGATGGGAATGGTCTCCCTTTGAATGGGTGATGGTTCTTCAAAACCCATTGCGGTTAAAGCGGCGACGATTTTTTTGTCCAGCAGCAGTTCGCCAAACATTTCTTTTGTGTTGTTTGTCATATTTCCTCCTAAATTTCTTCTTTAAATTTGTCCAGAGCCAGCGAAAAAGCGGCCAATACACTACGCAATTTGTTTTCAGTCCGTGAACCCGCAAATTTGTATTTTTGGCAAACGGTTTCCTTTTCACTCGCTATAGCCATATATACCAAGCCAACAGGTTTCTCCTCAGAACCTCCGCCCGGCCCGGCAATCCCTGTAATACCGATCCCGTAGGTGGTATCGAAAAGGTTGCGCACGCCGGCGGCCATTTCACAGGCAACCTGTTCACTAACAGCCCCATAATCTTTCAAGCTTTCCTCTGAGACGCCCAAAACTTTTACCTTAGCCATATTGCTGTATGAAACGACCGAGCCCAAAAGATAGCCTGAGCTTCCCGGCACGTCTGTCAGCATACTGCTGGCCAGACCTCCCGTACACGATTCCGCAAAGGCAATCGTGCTTCCTGTTCCCGCCAGTTTCCCGCCAAGCTTGACGGCTAACGAATCGTTGTCGGCGCCATATATATTACTCTTCAGTCTTGCCTTGACCTTTGTCTCCATTTCGGCAATCAGAGCTTCCGCATTTTCGAAATTACTGCCTTTCGCAGTAATCCTGATAATGATTTCACCCTGTCTGGCATAAATTGCAATGGTCGGATTGGTCTGCGACATAATGATGTCATCTAATTTTTCGGCAACAGACGACTCCCCTATGCCGCGCAAACGCAAAACTTTGGAATGAATAATTCCCTGTTGTTCAAAATGCCTTTCTAAAAAAGGCAGCATTTTTTCCATGCAGACATGCTTCATTTCGTTCGGCGGGCCGGGCAGCATGACAACTATCTTGCCTTCGGCTTCCAAAACGAGTCCCGGAGCAGTTCCCGCATCATTTTGCAGGACAAACGCTCCCTGCGGAATCATCGCCTGTTTAACGTTGTTTTCCGGCATCTTAATGCCGCGATTTGTAAAGAATCGTGTAATTTTATCAAGTGTGGGCTGATGAAGCTCCAGAGGCCTTTCAAGCACAGCTGCGACTATTTCCTTCGTAATGTCGCCTCGCGTAGGGCCGAGCCCACCTGTCGTAACGACAATATCGGCTCGTGAAAGAGCAATCTTAATCGTGCTGCATAGCCTTTGCTCGTTGTCTCCAACAGTGGTCTGATACAGGACGTCAAAGCCTTTTTCGTTTAACGCCTTTGACAGATATTGAAAGTTAGTGTTCAAAATCTCACCAAGCAAAAGCTCGGTACCTGTATTGATAACTTCGACAACCATCTGTTTTCGACCTCCTTTTTAACTAAACCGGCTCGCTAAGGAGTTCATAAGTGAAACCCTGCAAAATTATAACATTGAGAAAATCGCCCGGTCGGACGTTTCCGGCATTTTCAATGAAGATTCTGCCGTCAATTTCCGGTGCCTCTCTGTAGGACCGGCCATAGGCTATATTTTTATCCCCGTCTTCAAAGCCCTCAACAAGTACAAGCATTATACCGTCTTCGAGCTCCTGGTTGATCCCTTCTGAGATCTCAGCCTGCAGAGACATCAGCGCGTGATATCTCTCCTGCTTGGTTTGCTCGCTGATTTGATCAGGCATCAGGGCCGCTGCCGTTCCTTCCTCGCACGAATAGGTAAAGACGCCCGCGCAGTCAAACTTCGTTCCCGCCACAAAACCCATTAGTTCCTCGAAGTCGGCCTCGCTTTCACCCGGAAAGCCGACGATGAAGGTTGTGCGGACTGCAATGCCGCTGACCCTTTGACGCAGCTTTTTTATCAGGGCTTCAATCTGCTCTCTCGTATCAGGTCTGTTCATTCGCGTCAGAATTCTGTCACTGATGTGCTGCAGAGGCAGATCTACGTATTTGCACACCTTGTCACATTCCGCAAAAGCGTCAATCAAATCGTCTGTAAAATACTGCGGATAACAATAAAGCACCCTGATCCAGTGCAGTCCCTCAAGCTTGTTCAATTCGCGCAACAGTTCCGCAAGCCTGAGTTTACCGTATAATTCCTCGCCGTAGCGAGTAGTATCCTGTGCCACGATGACAAGCTCTTTCACACCGCTCGCGGCCAGTGCCGCAGCTTCTTTCATTATTGCCTCAAACGGTCTGCTCCGATAGGGTCCCCGCAGTTTGGGAATTATGCAGTAGGAGCAGCAATTGTCGCAGCCCTCGGCAATTTTGAGGTACGCGTAATGAGATGGCGTGGTAAGTTTCCTCGTTACGTCGGGAACTTCGGCAAATTCCTCTCCGAACGGCTCTAAAACGATCAGTCTTTCCCCCTTCAAGACACGTTCGATGACCTTGCCAATTTCCGTATAACACTCAGTACCCAGGATGGCATCCAGTTCGGGAATGTCTTCAAACAACTCGCTTGCATACCTCTGGCCCAGGCAACCTGTCATCAGCAAATGTTTGCAGGTGCCCCTGATTTTGTATTCCGCCATCTGCAAAACAGTATTGACGGATTCTTCCTTCGCCGATTCAATAAAACCGCAGGTATTTACAATGATTAAATCGGCTTCTTCCGGATTGTTTGTAATCGTCCAATCCATCTTTTCAATGATACCGAGCATAATCTCCGCATCGACCTGGTTCTTGGGACACCCAAGACTTACAACGCCTATCTTCAAAAAAGAAACACCTCACAAATTTAATTTAAAAAACTGTCTATTTTGCAGCAAATCTGACGTTTTGCAGCCACTTATCAAGCAATGCCGCTTTTTTTACCGCACTGCGATAATTCAAATTTACCCAGACGCGCTCAGACGGCTCGCTCGTGTTCGAAAAAAACAAATAGCCATACCCGGCCTTTTCGGCAGCAACAGGCGCTTCAGGCGAAGAAGACAGCCAAGCGGAAAATTCGCTGCCAAGCTTTGGTTGGGAAGAAGCTGCTGATAGTCCGCAGCCATACACGATTGCCGGCGCACCTTCCTCAGGCATAACGACGTAGGCGGGAAAATTGTATTCAATATATTTTATCACTTTATTCCTTGTAGTAACAGCTATATCTGCTTCGCCTATTGTGACAAGCCTGATCGGACTGATGGGAAATTTAGCGTATTGAACAATCTTCCTGTCGATAATGTTTAAAAATGCCATTGTAGCCTCTTCTCCTCGTTTAGAAGCAAAGGCAGCCAGAAAATTTTTCGTTTCTTCGGTAGAGCCAAGGTCCTCCATACTGACCGACATATTGCCGCGGCCCGCCAGATCATTCCAGGAAAGCAGATTTTTTTGCCCGATTTTTCGTGAAAAAGCATGGTTGACGAGAAATACGCAGGGGTCGTAGCAAAAACCGGTCCATGTTCCCTCTTCGCCTGCAAGGTACGCAGGCCTTCCGTCGTCGTCTGCACGCGCGTCTTTAAGCAGCGCGCCGGCAGCTGCAAGTTCGGTCAGTGTTTCTCTTGAAGCAAGAAAGATATCCGGCCGCTTTACCTCGGCGCCGGCTACCGGCATAGTGTCCAAAAGCCTGTATTCAAACTTCTTGCCCGACTTCTCCTGAAACTCTTGCAGAAGTGCCCTTGATAAATCCTCGGAAAGTTCGGAATAAACAAGCAGAGGCTTGTCGGAAGCCGATGCCTCGTTATTCGCGATCAGTGAGTTCAGAAGCAGCAGGAGGGCTGCTGCCAATGCGAGCAGCATAAGATGACCTGTTTGTCGTGCTGACATTTGTCGTTAGCCCCTTTTGCTTTTTTTAAATATTTGCTTTTTCTTCAAACTGCCGACATCCCTTGCGGCCGTCCCAGTACGAAGCTTACGTCCGGGACTCTGCACGGGTCCCAACCTTATGAGGCATTTGGCATCGCTGCCGACCAGATCCATGCGGTTCGCTGCCTGCAGTGCCTCCTTTACCAGAGCGCGGTTCTTAGGGTTCCTGTATTGCATTAAAGCCCTTTGCATCGCTTTTTCGTGGGGATTGTCGGTTACAAAAACTTTTTTGCCCGTATCCGGGTCACAGCCGGAATAATACATAGCGGTCGAAGCGCTGCCCGGCGTCGGAATAAAGTCCTGCACCTGCTCGGGATGGTGGCCGCTGTCACGCAGGAATTCAGCAAGTGTCACAGCGTCAGCAAGCGTGCATCCGGGGTGGCTCGATATGAAGTACGGAACAACAAATTGTTTCAGGCCTATTTCCTGGTTCTTCTTATTGAACGCCCGCAAAAACTTCAGATAAACTTCCTTGCCCGGCTTGCCCATGCAGCGCAGTACGTGCGGCACTATGTGTTCCGGCGCAATTTTCAGCTGCCCGCTGACATGGTAGCGGCAAAGTTCGTCGATAAAATTGTTTTTTTTGTCTGCCAGCAAATAATCGTATCTTATACCTGAGCGAATGAACACCTTTTTAATTTTAGGAAGTGACCTGACCTTTTTCAGCAGGGAAATGTAGTCGCCGTGGTCGGCGTCGATTTGCGGGCAGATTTCGGGTGACAGACACTGTCGGTGCTTGCAGACTCCGGCCTTCAGCTGTTTTTCACACGAAGGATGCCTGAAATTGGCAGTCGGTCCGCCGACGTCATGAATATAGCCTTTAAAGTCAGGAAGTTCAGTAATCGCCTGCGCTTCGCGCACAATAGATTCATGGCTGCGCGCCTGGATTATACGCCCCTGATGTGAATGAATCGCACAAAAGGAACAGCTGCCGAAACAACCGCGCTGACTGATAATGCTGAACTTAACTTCCTCGATGGCAGGAACCCCTCCCGCCTCCTCGTAGGAAGGATGATAAGTCCTGATGTAGGGCAAATCATAAATTTCATCCATCTCCTCCTGCGTCAGGGGAAACGGCGGCTGATTCTGAATGACGTACAGGCTGTCGCTTTGCTGGATTACAATTTTGCCGTAAAAGGCATCCTGCTCCAGACTCTGGTGTTTAAAAGCCTTTGCATAAAGCTGCTTTTCCCTTTTCAATTCCTCATAGGAGGGCAGCTTGACAAAAGGTTCGGTCAAATGTGCCAAATCCTTCGCAGCATAAGCTGTTCCGCGTACATACCTGATCTCGGCAATATTCGCTCCTCCGGCCAGATAATCCGCAATTTCGGTTACCTGCTTTTCTCCCATGCCGTAAATCAGGAGGTCTGCCCCGCTCTCAAGCAGAATCGACGGTAAAAGCCTGTCTTCCCAATAGTCGTAATGAGCAAATCTCCGCAGACTTGCCTCGATGCCTCCGATAACGACAGGCACGTCCGGCCACAGAGCCTTGGACAGCTTTGCATAAACAACCGTCGCATGGTCGGGCCTTTTGCCCACAACTCCGCCCGGAGTGTAACTGTCACTCTTCCTCCGCTTGCGCGCCGCGGTATAGTGACATAGCATCGAATCAAGGTTTCCCCCGGAAATCAGAACCGCCAGTCGTGGTTTTCCCAAAAGGCCTATGCTCTGACTTTTTTTCCAGTCGGGCTGGCAAATCAAAGCCACTTTATAGCCTTTAGACTCAAGAACCCGACATATTACTGCCGGGCCGAAAGAAGGGTGGTCCACGTAGGCGTCACCGCTTATAAATAAAAAATCAAGCTGTTCCCAACCACGCCCTGCTATTTCCTCGGGCGTAATCGGCAGAAATTCACTCATTAGGCGTCCTCCCAGATTCATAACTTAAAAGTGCGTATCACAACACCGTTCTCATCAGGCGCGTACGGCACTTCAACACCGTTGCAGA
Source organism: Acholeplasmataceae bacterium (assembly GCA_012744295.1). Taxonomy (GTDB): domain Bacteria; phylum Bacillota; class Negativicutes; order Acidaminococcales; family Acidaminococcaceae; genus JAAYIB01. The sequence continues at coordinate 1,247 of JAAYIB010000178.1, read as the reverse complement.
TAATGGTTGCGGCACGTATGTTGCCGAACTTGATCATGAGTTCCTTGTCGGCGCTCACCTGCAAATTCTTGCCGCTTGTCTTGATACCGACGAACGCTTCTTTTCTGTCGGCATAAGCCTCTACCCAGCAATCGGAAGTAAAAGCAACGGATACTTCGATTTTTTCCGCATTTTTTACTGTAAAAAAGTCTCCCTGGCCTTTGATTACCGCTGCATCCGGAGCTTTTACCCCGGTTACAGGCGTCACGGCAGGCTTAGGTAAAACAGTTTTCGCTCTTTGCCCGGAAAACAGGCCGCTAATGTGATAGCCGGCCAAAACCAAGGTCAGGAGAGCCAAAACTACTATCAGGTTACGCACGGTCACAAACATTTTCAGCAAGGATAGAAGATTTTCGGCACCGTTCTTTGTACGCGCTTCTCTTCTTTTCGAAGCCGTAAGAACGCCTTCCTGCCGATTTTCCTGCTTTAGGGCATGAGCCGGCGGGTTTTCCTGCTGTAAAAAGCCGGCGGCCTGTTCCTTGTACTGCTCAACCAGGGCCGGTCCGTTCAGGCCAAGGTAGTTCGCATAATTGCGTATAAAGCCTTTTAAATAAACCTCTCCGGGGACAATATCAAATTGTTCGTCTTCGATGGCCTTAAGGTAAAGCAATCTGATGCTGGTAGCTTCTGCAACCTGCTCGATAGCTATCCCTTTGGCTTCTCGGGAATTTTTTAAAATCTGTCCTACACCCGACATCCTGCTACCTCCCGGGTCTTACCTATTCTTGTCAAAAAACCTGTTTTCTATTTCCGAGTGGCTCATAATCAGCTCACGGGGCTTGCTGCCCATAGAAGGACCGACAATACCGTATTCCTCCATCGTATCGACAAGTCTCGCCGCTCTTGTGTAGCCGATACGGAATTTGCGCTGCAGCATGGAAGACGAGGCTTGTCTTGTTTCCATGACAAGCCTGACGGCATCCTCAAACAGCTCATCCTCGAGTATTTCCTCGCTGCCGCCATTCTGCTGTTTTCTGCAGTCGCTTTCGAGTTCCTGCGTCGTGACTTCCTCGGAATATTCAAGCGGCAGCGCCTGCGCCTTGATAAAGGTTACAAGACGCTCCAGTTCATCATCGGACACAAAAGCGCCCTGCACCCTTTGCGGCCGGTTTGACCCAATGGGATAAAAAAGCATGTCACCCTTGCCCAGCAGTTTCTCCGCGCCGCCAAGATCCAGTATTGTTCTGGAATCGGTTTGCGAGGAAACG
>JAAYIB010000177.1 GCA_012744295.1 Acholeplasmataceae bacterium | reverse complement strand
GTTGACGCTGAGCGCTATTCTGCCCGTTTCCGTTAAATATTCCAGATAAGAGCGCAGCATTCTTTCGATCAAATTGTACTTGAAAACCGAGCCCATGCCGATGTGGAAGTTGGCCACTGTTTCCTGCGCCAGTTCCTGCAAGGTCATCGGGCGGACAAGGAGCGCCAGAATTTTTTCAGCACGCAGCTTGTAGAACTCGATGTTGTCCTCAACAAGTTCCAAAATGTTGTCATAAATGCCCCGGTGTGCCGCAATGTATCGGCTGCAGGCAAGGCCGCGAAGTTTTTCCTTGCTTTTCAGGTCTTCGGACAAGACGCACGCGTAAGGCATCTTTGCGCCGCGCATGACGCCATGGCTGATGAGGGCGTCGCCGACGTACGCCACGTCGTCGGGCGTAGTAATACAGACGTGCGCAATGCTGTGGCCGGGAGTATGCAGGATCTTGAATACGGCGCCGCCCATTTCGACAGATTCCCTGTCGGTTGTGACGGGGCAGTCGACATGGCAGATCATATGCCCCAGATGTTCCCTGATTTCCTTCAGGGAAAAAGCGCTGTAATAAAGCTTGAGGTTGAGCAAAGATTCGCAGATAGTGGCCTCGGCAGCAGGCATGGCAACAGGGCAGCCGAAGTGCTCCTTGAGATAGGCGTTGTTGCCGCAGTGGTCGATGTGGGCATGGCTGTTGATGATGCCGGCAACCGTAAAGGAGTTTTGCTGCAGGAAGTCTTTTAGCAGGCTTCTCTCACCCGCAGCCCAGCCCGTATCCAGCATGATGATGCGCCTTTGGTCAAGCTTGTAGAAGGGTATGTTAGTCATGCCTGTATCGAGGCAGAAGGTGTTGCCTTTAATCTCCAGGATTTCCAATTGTCGGTCCACATCCTTTTGGGGGTTAATCGATAAAACGAGTCATTTCTTCGACGCTTTTTCTGCGCGGCGCGCCTGCTTCCCGTTCTGCGTAACCGAGGCAGACCACGCCTATGGCGACCTTGTCTGCCGGCAGGCCGAATATTTCCCTTGCGTCCTTTTGCTCGAACAAGGAGTACCAAAGGCTGCCGAGGCCTTCGGCATGAGCTGCGAGCAGCATATTCTGTACGGCGCAGCTGCAGGCTTCGATATAGCCGTTACCCGGCTCGTCGAGAAACTGTTCCGCACCGTTTTTGGCCGGATCGCCCAGTACCGCGACCAGGACGGGTGCCTCGGATAGAAAAGCAATATTAAAGGCCGAGAGCCATTTCCAGCCGCTTTTTTCCGCAAGCTTCAGCCGCGTTGCTTCCGCGGCAGCGAAAAACTGTTTTTTACAAAGCACATTAATGACTACGACGAACTCCCAGGGCTGTTTGTTGACGGGCGAAGGCGCATAGGCTGCGGCCTCGAGTATTCTGTGAAGCTTGTCGCGTTCCACAGTTTTCTCCAGATAATTGCGGCAGCTCCTTCGAGTTTTTATGGCTTCGAGACAATCCATGTCCGACCCTCCTCGTTATTTTTGTGCATAATATTTTATATTCGCTTTAAGAAGGGCAATACCTGCCTATTAAAACAGACTTTGCATCTAAAAGACCAAAAAAGGTAAAGTAAGGCAGGGCGTCGAATTGCAACAACGTAAAACTCGCAAAAAATTCAGCAGGGAGGCAAAAGCTTATGGGTATGACGCTCAGTGAAAAAATTCTGGCCCGCTCTGCCGGCGCAAGCAGTGTGGCGGCGGGCGAAATCGTGATGGCCAGGGTCGACAAGGCGATGATGGAC
>JAAYIB010000176.1 GCA_012744295.1 Acholeplasmataceae bacterium | reverse complement strand
GGGAGACAGTGGGGACGTTCCTTTTTTGTCAACTTTTTGTCACCGAGTGGGGAGACAGTGGGGACGTTCCTTTTTTGTCAACTTTTTGTCACCGCAGAGGACCCGCGGGAAACGTTCCCATTTTGGAATGAAAATTGCTGGACAGTTGATTTGTTAAAAGGTAAACTATAGTCATAATTCTTGAAAAATGGAGGTTGATTTATGTTTAATGTAAAGAAATTACTGCTTGCTGTCATTCTTGCGGTGACTGCAATTTCATTCGGCGCCTTTGCCAATGAAGCCCACGCATCCAAAGTCGAAGACATTCAAAGCCGCGGCTATCTCCTTGTCGGCAGCACCGGTGATTACAAGCCGATGAGCTACCTTAACAAAGAAACCGGCCAATACGAAGGTTTTGACGCCGAAGCCGTTACGCTGCTCGCACAGTCCCTCGGCGTTCCGGTCCGCTACGTGCCGACAACCTGGAGCACGCTCACTGCCGATACCCTCGCCGGCAAATTCGACCTAGCCATGTGCGGCATTACCCGCACTTTCGCCCGCCAGCAAAAAATGGCTCTGAGCCACGGCTACCTCGTTTTCGGCAAGACCATCCTCACACGCAAGGAGGACGCCAAAAAATTCAAGACCATATCCGACCTCAATAAAAAATCCGTGCGCGTCATGGTCAATCCCGGCGGCACCAACGAAAAATTCGCCCTGGCCAATCTCCCAGACTGTACGCTGATCGTCCATCCCGCGAACGCAGAGATTCCCGGCCTCGTTGCCGAAGGCAAGGCTGACATCATGATTACCGAAACAATGGAAGCGCGCCGTTACGTCCGCGATAACGCCAAGCTCGCCGCGCCCCTGATTGACGAGCCCTTCACCAGGAACAACTTCGGGATCCTGATGCAGCAGGGTGACCAACTCTTCCTGAACTACGTGAACCTCTGGATGGAGGAAATGGAATTCAACGGTACCTTTGACAGGCTCGAAGACAAGTATATAAAATAGCAATTCTCAATACAAAAGCAGGCAGGGGCAAAAAGCCTCTGCCTGCTTTTGTTGACAAAAAAGGAACGTCCCCGCTGTCTACTATGAATTGGTCTTGGCCAAAAGTTCGAGCACCGACTCGCGCGCCAGCGGCCTGCTGAGCAAATACCCCTGCAGATAGTCGCAGCCGTGCTCCTCAAGATACGCTTTTTGCTCGTCGTACTCGACGCCCTCGGCAATGACCTTGAAACCCATTTTATGCTGCATCGAAATGATTTCGCCGATAATCGACTGTTTTTTATTGCCGACCAGCAAATCGTCGACGAAAAACTTGTCGAGCTTGACGTAGTCGACGTTCAGCATCCGCTCGCGTGCCAGCGAGGAATGGCCCGTCCCGAAATCGTCAATCGCGAAACTGATGCCGAGCTTGCGCAGCCTTCCCACCGTTTCATTGACAGTCTCATAGGAGGCCGCAAACGCGGTCTCCGTTATTTCAAGGGTCAAACGCCACGGACTGATGCCTGTTTCGTCCAAAATCGCTTCCAGGTCCTTGCCAAAGTCGCTGCGAAGAATTTGAATCGGCGAAACGTTGACTGCGACTGCAACCTCGCCAAAGCCCAGCGCGTCAAGCTCCTTAATAAACAAGCAGGCTTTGCGCAAAAGCTTTTTGCCGATGGGGATGATGGTCTGCGTTTCCTCTGCCAGCGGTATGAATTCCAACGGATAGACAAGTCCGAGCTTATCGCTCTGCAGCCTTGCCAGGGCCTCGAGCCCCATAACCTCGTTCCTGCCCGAGTAAAACACCGGTTGGTAAACAAAGTAAAGCGGGTCTTCGTCCTCGCTGCGAGCAATCGTCGACAATTCCTCTCTCAGCTCCGATTCCCTGTCCTTCTTTTCCTTAAGCTCCTGCTCAAAAAAGTAGCAAGGAAGCTCTCTGTTCTCCTCGGACCTCGCCGCCGCAATCGACACAATCTTGATGACGTCGAAGGATTTTGTGCCGGTTTCCGAAATTTCAAGGATGCCTAAATTACAGTCAAGGCTCTGCCGCACCTGGATGCTTTCCAGCTGTCCGATGACACTTTCGCAGAGCGCAGTCAAAGCTTCCTTGCCCTCATAGCCCTCGACGTAAACCGCTATGCGCTCGAACGAAACCTGGAACAGACTGCACCCGGGCGGGCACCACTTTGCCAGCTGCCGCGTAATCAGCAGAATTACCGACTCGCTGTAGGAGTAGCCGTAGGAAGTGTTAAAAGAATGAATTTTTTTGAGGTCGAGCAGAATGACGGCCCTTTTCCGGTCGGAGTTTTCCGTTTCTTCCCTCGCCAGAAAATCCTCGAAGTAACGGCGGTTATGCAGACCGGTCAGCGTATGGTGCTCGGCAATGTATTTTACCCGGTCTTCATTCTGTTTGCGTTCCGTGATGTCAAGGAGCAATCCCTCTATAGCAATCGGTTGACCTTCTTCGTCATAGACGCCCTGACCCATGTTCAGCACCCATTTGCGCGCGCCCGAAGCCATAATGATCTCATATTCCAGACGAAAAGACTTGTGTTCCGCCAATAGTTTCTTAAGCCTTCTGACCGCGCTTTTACGGTATTCCTCGGCAATCAGATTAATGCCGGAAGGCGGATTCTGCGCGTTAAAGGCATCCGGGGCGTACCCGGTCAATTCCTGTGCTCCTTTGGAAACAAACTCGACGGTGAAGTCCTCGTCGTATTTGCAGCGGTAGGCCATGCCCGGGAGATTGGCGAATAAGACCTCCTTGCTTCTTTCGCTTTCACGCCTTTTAGCATCATAATCAATCAGCTTCATCAGCGAGTTGTGGGTGAGGAAATACAGCAATACGGCCGTCGTCGTAACATAAAGCAAGCCCTTGATAATGCTGACGATGACGATGTTGTGGTCGTCAGGCAACAGCGAGCCGGTTATTGTTTCAGAAAAAATTATCCAGAAAAACCCCAGGGCCGCATAGATAAACGCTGTTCTTGATGCCTGTTTCTTTGCCAGAATAACGTTAGAGGCAGGTTCCTTCATATCAAAAAACACATTCTTAGCCCCCTCGCCCTGCTTAAGCCTACGGCTGCG
>JAAYIB010000175.1 GCA_012744295.1 Acholeplasmataceae bacterium | reverse complement strand
ATTACGATGAGAAACGGATCAAGCAAAGCTTGCAATCTTCCCATCATATCGTCTACCTCGGCGCTGTAAAATTCGCTGATTTTATCCAGCATGTGGTCAAGGCTGCCTGTTTCTTCACCGATGGCGACCATGTTGACAACCAAGGGCGGGAACAATTTGCTCTGCTCCATCGGCACAGAAAGTCCACGTCCTTTCTGTACATTCACGCGCGCTGCCTTGAATACTTCCTCGGCCTGCAGGCTGCCCGTCGCCTTGCTGACAATCGTGAGCGCCGACAGGATCGGCACGCCGCTCCTTGAGAGGCTGGCAAACGTCGAGGCAAAGCGCGCGATGATGATTTTGTTGTAGAGCTCGCCGAAGACGGGCAGCTTCAGGAAGAAGGCGTCACGCCACATCCGAAAGCCCTTTTTCTTCATTGCTTCACGATAGGCGATGACTATGAGCCCCGCAAAAACCAAAAGCATCCACCAGTAATCCTGCAGAAAAAGGCTTAAAGCCATCACAATCTTGGTCGGCAGCGGCAGCTCGACGTTCATCGACTTGAAAAGCTCGACGAAGGTCGGCATTACGAAGGTCAGAATGATACCGACCACGATAACGGCGACTGAAATGACGACCGCGGGATAAATCATCGCCGACTTCAGGCACGCGTTGAGGCGGTAGTCCTTCTCGTACTGCTCGGCCAGGCGGTAAAGGACGGTTTCGAGCATGCCGCCCGCTTCCCCTGCCTCAATCATGTGTATCGTGAGTACCGGAAAAACGTCGGGGTAGCCTGCGAGCGCCACGGAAAGCGGCGCGCCCTTTCTGACCTCCTCGCCCAGCTTCACGATGATCTCGCGAAAGCGCTTGTTGGTCGTTTGCTCGGCCATGATTTCGAGGGCGCCGATCAAGGATACGCCCGCGCCGACCAGCGTCGCAAACTGGCGGCAGAAGAGCGCAAGGTCGTGCAGCGTAACCTTTTCCAGCATAAACGAGCCGGCGAGAGACTTTTTTTCGCCCTCGGACTTTTTGATCTGGGTGGCAAAAAGACCCTGCTGGCGTATGTAGGCGACAACGGCCGCCTCGTTCGCCGCGTTGAGCTTGCCGGTCACGGTTTCGCCCGTGGCTTTGCGTGCCTTGAATTCGTAAATTTCCATAAAGAGAGCCTCCCCCGTTAAAAACCGCGCAGCAGGCGTTCAAACATCTGCGGGTCGACGCAGCGCGCTTCCGCGGTCTCTTTTTCGACCAGGTTTCTGCGGACAAGGTCCGCCAGCGAGTCGTCCATGCTCTTCATGCCGAACTTGGAACCCGTCTGGATGTATGAAGGTATCTGATGCGTCTTGCTCTCGCGGATCAGATTGCGCAGGGCGGGCGTTGCCACCAATATCTCGAAGGCCGGCACGCGGCCGCGCTTGTCCTTGGTAATCAGCAGCTGCTGGGCGATGATGCCCTGCAGGTTGCCTGAGAGCTGGATGCGTATCTGCATCTGCTGGTGCTCGGGGAAAACGTCGATGATGCGGTTGACTGTCTGGGCGGCATCGGAGGTATGAAGCGTAGCGAGCACCAGATGGCCCGTCTCCGCCGCAGTAATCGCGGTCGCGATGGTTTCGGCGTCGCGCATCTCTCCGACCAGTATCACGTCGGGGTCCTCACGCAGGGCGGCGCGCAGGGCGTTGGCAAAAGACCTCGTATCCGAATTCACCTCGCGCTGATTGATGATGCAGTTGTTATGCCTGTGCTTATATTCGATCGGATCCTCGAGCGTGATGATGTGAACGCTCTTTCGGTGGTTGATGTGGTCAATCATCGCGGCGAGCGTCGTCGACTTGCCGCTCCCCGTAGGTCCCGTCACCAGCACGAGTCCGCGCGGCAGCATGGCCAGGTCCGCCATGATGCGGGGCAGGTTCAGCTGCTCAAAGGTCGGGATGTCGGAAGAAATCAGCCTGATAACCGCCGCAATACTGTTGCTCTGACGGAATATGTTCACACGGAAGCGTGCGCCTTCGGGCAGAACATAGGAGAAGTCAACCTCTCCTTCCTCCAGGAACTGCTTATGCCTTTTGGAGTCAAGCATGGATTCCGCCACGTTGAAGGTGTCGGCGTTCACCAAAGGAGCCCTGTCCGTTCTCGTCAAGGCTCCGTTTATGCGGAAAATCGGCGGCAGTCCGACGGTCAGATGCACGTCCGACGCACCGAGGAGCACTGCCTCTTGCAACAGCTCGTTTATCATAGCGTACCCTCCCTAAACGTAAGCGACACGCAAAAGCTCGCTGACAGTAGTTTTGCCCTGCATTACTTTTTCTATGCCGTCTTCCTTCATAGAGGTCGTACCGTATTTGCGCCCGGCCTCGAATACGAGGTTGTCCGCCACGTGATTCATGATCATGGCCTTCATTTCCTCATGAATCGGCAGAACCTCATGAATTGCCATTCTGCCTGTATACCCCGTGAAATTGCAGCGCGAGCAGCCTTCGCCCTTCCACAGCTTCACGGGCTCGTCCCTGCCGATGCCGAGGTAGAGCCTTTCATCGGAATACGGTTCGGGGGTGTACTCCATTTTGCAATGAGGACAAATCAGTCTGACAAGGCGCTGGGCAATAACGCCGCGCACCGAGGAAACAACGAGAAAAGGCTCGACGCCCATGTCCAAAAGTCTCGTAATGGCGCCGGCCGAGTCATTCGTGTGCAGCGTGCTGAAAACAAGGTGGCCTGTCAAGGCTGCGTTGATTGTGATTTCCGCAGTTTCCTTGTCACGCACCTCACCGACCATGATGATGTTCGGGTCCTGCCGCAGAATTGTACGCAGACCGGAGGCAAAGGTCAGCCCCGCCTTGTTGTTGACTGCCACCTGGTTGACGCCGCCTATTCTGTACTCGACAGGATCTTCGACCGTGATGATGTTCTTGGTCGGCGCATTTACGTGCATCAGCGTCGAATAAAGCGTCGTCGACTTGCCGCTGCCCGTAGGACCGGTCACAAGCACGCAGCCGTAGGACTTCGTGATCATGTCCTTGTACAATTCGAAGTTCCTTTCGGAAAAGCCGAGCTCGTCGAGGGCGATGGTCATCGCGCTCTTGTCGAGTATCCTCATAACGACCTTTTCGCCCAGAATCGTCGGCAGCGTTGAAACACGAATGTCTATCTGGCGTCCCTTTTCCTGGATGTTGATGCGTCCGTCCTGAGGCAGGCGTTTTTCCGCTATGTCCATATCGCCCATTATCTTGATGCGGGAAAGAATCGGAGCATGCGTATTCTTAGGAAAGGAGATGATTTCTCGCATGACGCCGTCCACACGGAAACGCACGCGAAGATTGTCCTCCTGCGGCTCGATATGGATGTCGCTCGCACGGTCGCGCACGGCCTGCTGAATCAGGGAATTCACGATGCTGATGATAGGCGCGTTGTCAATCTTGTCCTCAACGTCCTGCACGGATGTTTTGCCCGCGTCGTCCTCCTTCAGCTTGCTGACAGCCGATTCGACGCGTCCCTGCACGCCGTAGTTGTTGTTGATGGCAAGCGATATATCCTTGGCTTCCGCAAGGAGCGGCCAGACCTCAAGGCCGCTGACCATGCGCACATCATCGATGGCGTAGAAGTTGGTCGGGTCCGACATTGCAAGATAGAGCCGCGTGTCCTCTTTCCTTACAGGCACTACGTTGTAGCGTTCTGCCAGAAAAAGCGGCACCGCGGCAATTGCTTCTCTTTCTATTTTCTCTTCGGACAGGTTGACATATTTAATCCCCAACTGCTGTTCGAGCGTGCTGAGAATCTGCTTTTCCGTCAAATATCCGAGAGTCACCAGTGTCTCGCCCAAACGCTTGCCGCTTGACTTCTGCTCATTAAGTGCATGTTCAAGCTGCTTTTGGTTGATTGCTCCCGAATCAATCAAAATCTCTCCCAAGCGTCTTTTTCGTACAACCATTCTGCCACCTCCGGCAAGTTCAATATAGTCCTGCTTTTTACTTTATGAAAATCAAATGTCCTTGCATATCGTTTCCGATGTAATTTTTTTTAACAAATATAGTATTATTATTTACCTTTTCCACTAAGTATACTATAATGAAGCTGCAGTATCAATAAAATTGATACAAGGAGGCGTAAATAATGAAATCTTCTGCGAAACCAAACGATAAATTCGCCTGCGTTCTGCTATCGGCCTTCCTCTTGATGGGTTCGGCCCATTTTGCCTGCAGATATGACGTACCGGCGCTTGTGGAGGGCCTTTTCCCGCAAGCCTCGGCGGAAACGGTTCTGCAGCAGACGCTGCCGGTCGCTTCGCCTGCGCCAGCACAGGCTTTGGTCAGGGAATCCGCTCCCTTCGTCGTGGCGACGATTGCCCGTAATCCTTTCCAGGTACCGGCAGCTGCCCTGCCGAAGCCTGTTTCTGCGCAGCCTGCGCCTTCGCCAGGCGGCAAACCCGCTCCCCTTTATTCGACCGAGCCGATGCTGCGGGGCATAGTCGCCAAGGGCGAGAAAAAGCTTGCAATTATTGAACACAAGGGTGAAAGCAATTATTACGCAATCGGGCAGACGGTTGCGGGCAGTACGCTGAGCGGCATCTACTCGAAATCGGTCCGCCTTCATTCTTCCGACGGCTCCTATGAACTGAAGTTAGGAGGAAAACGCTGATGCGCTCCATCAAACACACCTGCGCCGCAGTCGCGGCCTCGCTTGTTTTGTCCCTCTCGCCCTTGTCTGCCGCCTTCGCCGCGGACAACGTCACCATGAACATCAAGGACGGCGACATTCGCGACGTGCTGACCGCGCTCTCCTATCTCGGGGAGCAGAGCATTGTAACCGATGACTCCGTCAAAGGCAAAATTTCCATCGCCTTTAACGACATACCCTTTGAAACGGCCCTCGACCTCGTGACAAGAACGAAAGGGCTCGCTTATCGCACCGTTCACGGCGTTATCGTAGTTTCGGCGAATGAGGAAATGAGCAAGAATTTCGGCGACGTCACCATCTATAAGCTGAACTACGCGAAAGCCGAAGACGTCAAGACCATGATGCAGGACCTCCTGAAGGACGCTTCCTCCGCGGTCGGTGTCGATCCTGTCACCAACTCCATCATCTTTACAGGCTCCGCGGCCGACAGGCAAAAACTCAAGGACACGCTTTCTGTGGTTGACGTTGCCACCAAGCAGGTCACCCTCGAGGCAAAAATCATCTCTCTTTCCAATGAAGACAGCAAACAGCTTGGTCTCTACTGGGAATGGGACGCTCTTCCGGAGTCTGCTGAAAGCGATTCCGACGAAAAATACGGCGGCATCCTCCACATCGGCCATGGCTACCGGTCTAACTTCCAGGCCACGCTGAACGCGCTCGTTGTTTCCGGCAAGGCCAAAATTCTGGCAACACCCCGCGTTATCACGATTCCCGGCAAGGAAGCGAGCATCTTTATCGGCGACCACATCCCGGTCCTGACTGAAAAAAGCGACGACGGACAGATAACCACCAGCACCGAATACGTCGACGCCGGCATCAAGCTTTCGTATACTCCGATTATCAGCGAGGATGACTTCATCACGGCGGTCGTGCACACGGAAGTCAGCACGCCGACACTGATAGCCGAGCTCAGAAACTACAAAATAACGAGCCGCACCGCTGACACGAACGTCAGGATGCGAAACGGCGAGACGCTGATTATCGGCGGACTGATTAACGAGGAAGAGCAGGAAACCCTGCGCAAGGTTCCTTTCCTCTCCAACCTGCCCGTACTCGGCGAGTTGTTCAAGGATCGTTCCAAGACCAAGAACAAGACGGAAGTCATCATGATTCTGACGCCGCACGTTACGGCGGCCGGAGAATCGCCCGCCATCTATAACACCGCGGTCATCAATTCCTTCGCGCCGCAAAAAGAGCTTACTATGACGGAAGCGTCAGCGGTTAATACTGCGGACGAGCCTGCGCTCAAGCTTACGATGCGCGAAAAAGCGGAAGCCATTCTGGGCCGCGAACTGCCCAACTAACCATCAGGCAATTACATATAAGTAAACCAAATAGGGAAGCACAACCGTTACAAGGTTGTGCTTCCCTTAATTTTGAGTACCTCGCCTTCGATGTCGTCCGCGCTTAGAATGCCGGACACAATCGCGGCGCCCTGGGCGCCCGCTTCTCTTACATCTGCGTAATTGCCGGCATTGATGCCGCCAATGCCCACTATAGGAAGTCTGCACGCTGCCCTGATGGCACGAAGGCGCGCAAGGCCGAGGGCTTTTGCATCCTTCTTCGTACCCGTCAAAAACACGGCTCCGACACCTATGTAGTCCGCACCGCCTGTTTCGGCGGCTCTTGCTTCTTCGACGCTATGCACCGAAATTCCGATGATGCTGTTCTCTCCGAGCAACCTCCTTGCCTGCGGCAGCGGCAGGTCGTCCTGGCCGAGAT
>JAAYIB010000174.1 GCA_012744295.1 Acholeplasmataceae bacterium | reverse complement strand
GCCGAAGCCCATCGTACCGAGCCCGCCTGATGTAACCCACTGACGCGCAAATTGAATCTTGATATTCTGAGCTGACCACATCTGGTGCTGGCCGACATCGGTCGTGATAATGAAGTCGCGGTCCTTGAGCACCGGATTGAGGGCCCTGAAGAATTTTGGCGTCTCGGCTTCGCCGCAGTCCTCGTCATTGGAGGGCCAGGCCGCAATCTGGCGCCACCAGGCTTCCAGGTTTTTCGGCGAACAGGCTTCCGTAAGCTTGTTCAGCGTCATCTTCATATCGCCGGCGATCCCGATTTCCGAATAAATATTTTTGTCAAGCTCCGCAGGGTCAATGTCCATATGCACAAAGGTTTTATGGGCGACGTAACTGCCGCGCTCGCCCGTGACACGGTCATTAAAGCGGCTGCCGAAGGCCAGAATCAAATCCGCTTCCTTTACGGCGTTGTTGGCTTTTTCATGGCCGTGCAGGCCCGTCATCCCCAAAAACAGACTGCGGTAGGCGCTGCAGGCGCCCAGCCCCATCAAGGTACTGACTACCGGGATCTGCAGTTTCTCAGCCAAATCCATGGCGTCATATTCTGTGTTGCTGTTGATGACGCCTCCCCCGATCAGCATGACGGGTCTTTCTGCGGCATTAATTGCTGCGACGGCCTTTCTGATTTTTTCGCAGTCCGGTTTTTCAGGCTCAGGATACGAAAGTTCCGTTTCTTCATAGTCAACCATCGCCGTCTGAACGTCCCGCGGGACATCAATCAGAACCGGACCCGGCCTGCCGGTTCTTGCCAATACGAAGGCCAAGCGAATTGCCGCCGCAAGCTGCGACGGATCCTTCACTAAAAAATTATGTTTCGTTATCGGCATCGTAATGCCTGTAATGTCAACCTCCTGGAAGGCGTCATGACCGATCATCGCAGTCGGCACCTGACCTGTGATGGCCACGACAGAAATCGAGTCGAGAAAAGCCGTCGCAAGACCTGTCACGAGATTGGTTGCACCAGGGCCCGAGGTTGCGACGCAGACACCGACGCGGCCTCCGGCGCGCGCATAACCGTCAGCGGCATGAGCGGCGCCCTGTTCATGGGCTGTCAGTACGTGTCTGATTTCCGATACGCGCAAAGCATCGTAAAAAGGCAGGATTGCTCCGCCGGGATAGCCAAAAACCGTGTCAACTCCCTGCTCCAGGAGACACTTTACCATTAATTCAGCACCGGTCATCCGCATTTTTTTCACTCCGTTTCTAAAAAACTTTAAACAATTTCCCGAGCAACCAGTCTGCCCATTTCGGATGTCGAAACGACAGTCAGGCCGGATCCTGCCAAGTCAGCTGTCCGAAAGCCCTTTTTTAGAACCTTTTCCACTGCTGCCTCAACGTCTGCAGCTGCCTCCTCCTGCTTCAGGGAATACCGCAGCATCATCGCCGCGGACAAGATCGTGCCGAGAGGATTGGCTGTGCCAAGGCCCGCAATGTCGGGAGCCGAGCCGTGTATCGGTTCGTACATTCCCGTTCCGTCGCCGAGGCTGGCGGAAGGCAAAAGGCCGATTGAGCCGGCAAGCACCGATGCCTCGTCGGAAAGAATGTCGCCAAAAATATTATTGGTCAGGACAACGTCGAATTGCCCGGGGTTAAGCACAAGCTGCATCGCGCAGTTGTCAACATACAGGTTGTTAAGTTCCAATTCGGGATAGAATTTCTGATGCACCTCGGCGGTAATCTTGCGCCACATTCTTGAAGAAGCAAGAACGTTGGCCTTGTCAATCGAAGTCACCTTGCCTCTGCGGCCTTTTGCCGCTTCAAAGGCAAAACGTGCAATTCTTTCCACCTCGGGCCTGCTGTAGATCTCTATGTCTGACGCAGATTCCACGCCGTTTTCATCAGTGGCGGCTTCCTTGTGGGCGCCGAAATAAATTCCGCCTGTAAGCTCGCGAACTATCAAAAGGTCAACATTTTCCACTCTTTCCTTTTTCAAGGGTGAAAGATGGGAGACAAAACGGGAAACCCGGATCGGCCTCAGGTTGCAATAGAGGCCAAGCACCTTGCGTATACCAAGGAGCGCCTTTTCGGGGCGGAGGGCAGGGGCCACGTCGTCCCACTTCGGACCGCCCACTGCACCGAGCAGCACGGCGTCAGCCTGCAGGGCTGATTTTACGGTAGCTTCCGGCAGGGGGCTGCCTGTTGCGTCAAATGCCGCCCCTCCTATCAGTTGATGGTCATATGCAAAAGCAAGACCGTGTTTTTCAGCCACCGCGTTAAGAACCTCGACTGCGGCATCAATAATTTCCGGGCCAATGCCGTCGCCTGGCAGTAGGGTTATCTTCATTCTGTCTTTTCTCCTTTGACATAGTTTATCAGGCCGCCGCAGTCGGCTATTTTACGGACAAATTCCGGCAAGGGTCTGGTTGTAATGACCAGGTTCTTGTTCAGCACCCTGATTTCGCCCTTGGCAGCGTCCACTTCCAATTGGTCCTGTGCCTCTATTTTTTCAACGTCTTCGCCGATTTCAAGCACGTGAAGGCCGATGTTGATGGCGTTGCGGTAAAAAATACGCGCGAAGCTGTCAGCTATTACGCATTTTACGCCTTTCACCTTGAGCACCATCGGTGCATGCTCGCGGCTTGACCCGCAGCCGAAGTTTCTGCCTGCGACAATAAAATCCCCCCGGCTCACATTGAAAGCAAAGGAAGCGTCTATGTCCTCCATCGCATGCTCCGCAAGTTCGTTAAAACCGGCAATGTTCAAATACCTTGCCGGGATGATGACGTCAGTGTCTACATGATCGCCGTAGCGCCAAACCTTGCTCATTTTATAACCTCCTCCGGGCCGGCAATTCTGCCCATAACGGCGCTTGCCGCCGCAACATAGGGACTCGCAAGGTAAACCTCGCTGTCAACATGGCCCATACGGCCGCGGAAGTTCCTGTTGGTCGTAGAAACCGCACGTTCGCCGTGAGCAAGTATTCCCATATAGCCGCCAAGACAAGGTCCGCAGGTAGGCGTGCTCACAGCAACTCCCGCCTCAATAAAAATATCAATGTAGCCGCGCTTCATTGCTTCCATGTATATTTCCTGTGTTGCCGGGATAATGATGCAGCGAACGTCCGGATGTACCTTGTTGTCCTTGAGCACTTCCGCTGCCTGCGCGAGATCCTCCAGCCTGCCGTTGGTGCAGGAACCGATAACCGCCTGGTCTATCCTGATGCCCCCCGCCTCGCTGACCGGATGAACGTTCTCAGGCAGATGCGGATAGGCGACAACGGGAACAAGTTCGTCAAGCTCTATCGTAACCTCTCTTGTATATGCTGCGTCACTGTCAGGCTCCACCGCTGCAAAATCCCGCGTAACACTGCCTTTCAGATATTCGAGTGTCTTGGCATCAACCGGAAAGATTCCGTTCTTTGCCCCGGCCTCGATCGCCATGTTGCAGATGGTAAAACGGTCAGACATCTCCAGTTCGCCAATGCCGTCTCCGAAAAATTCCAGAGACTGGTAGCGTGCTCCGTCAACGCCGATCATGCCTATAAGCGTCAGAATAATGTCTTTTCCCCTTACATACCTCGGGAGCTTCCCCTTAAGTTCAACCTTGATTGCCGCCGGCACCTTGAACCAGGTGGTGCCGCTGGCCATTGCGGCTCCGACGTCCGACTGTCCTACGCCTGTCGCCATGGCATTAAGGGCACCATAGGTACAAGTATGAGAGTCTGCACCGATTATTACTTCTCCCGGAGCAACAAGTCCTGAATCAGGAAGCAAGGCATGTTCTATACCCATACGTCCCACTTCGAAATAATTGGTAATTTTGTGCTCGCGGGCAAAGTCGCGCAGACGTTTGCACATTTCAGCCGACTTGATATCCTTGCACGGTGAAAAATGGTCGGGCACAAGCGCTATTCTATCCTTGTTGAAAACCGGCTTGCCGATGCGCTCAAACTCATCGATTGCCGGCGGTCCCGTAATATCGTTTGCAAGTATCAGATCCAACTGCGAAATAAGCAGGTCACCGGCGGCAACGGTTTCCCTGCCGCTATGCTTCGCCAATATTTTCTCGGTCATCGTCATACCCATAACTATAATCCCCCTAAGTTCCGCATACAAAAATTCTGCCGGGCAGAAACCTGCCCGGCAGGCTCTCACAAATAATTATTTCTTAACCCAGGACATCATGCCACGCAGTTCTGCACCAACCTTTTCAATCGGATGATTGACCGCACGCTTGCGCATTGCGTTAAAGGCAGGGCGATTGGCCTGGTTTTCAAGCAGCCATTTGTTTGCGAAGGTTCCGTCCTGAATTTCTGCCAGCACCTGACGCATTGCGTTCTTTGTTTCTTCGGTCACGATTCTCTTACCGCTGACATAATCGCCGTACTCGGCCGTATCACTGACGGAATGACGCATTTTCGCCATACCGCCCTCATACATGAGGTCAACAATCAGCTTCATTTCATGCATACATTCAAAATAAGCGCTTTCCGGTGCGTAGCCGGCCTCGACCAAAGTCTCGAAGCCCGCGGTGATTAATGCCGTTACGCCGCCGCAGAGCACAGCCTGCTCGCCAAAAAGGTCGGTTTCCGTTTCTTCGCGGAAGGTAGTACCAAGCACGCCGGCACGAGTGCCGCCGATGCCCTTGGCATAGGCAAGACCGATGTCATGCGCACGGCCGGTTGCATCCTGATGAACCGCGATCAGGCAGGGCACGCCCTGTCCTTCTACGAACACGCGGCGCACAAGGTGGCCCGGGCCTTTCGGCGCAACCATAAAAACGTCAACGTCTGCAGGCGGGACAATCTGTCCGAAGTGAATGTTGAAACCGTGGGCGAAGGCAAGAGCCATTCCCGGTCTCAGGTTGGGGGCAACCTCGTTTTTATAAGTCGAGGCCTGTTTTTCGTCAGGAATCAGCATCATTACAATGTCCGCCTCAATTACAGCTTCGGCAGCGGTCATGACCTTGAGGCCCGCAGCCTCGGCCTTTGCCCAGGACTTGCTGCCTTCATACAGGCCTACAACGACGTTGGCTCCGCTGTCTTTAAGATTCAGGGAATGAGCATGACCCTGACTGCCGTAACCGATAACGGCGACAGTCTTGTCTTTCATCATGTCCCAGTTTGCGTCCTTGTCGTAATACATTTTTACCATTTTTCATTCTCCCCTTCGGATAATAAATTTATCAAACTTATAGCCCTTCCAAGCGGTCATCTTATCAGAACCAAGTTTTAACCTAATAAACTGCCAACTGCTGCCTCAAATAACAACACAGGCTTTGCGGTCCTTTGAATCGTCAACGATCTTAGGCCATGAATAGCGCGAGCTTTCGACGTTAAGAGCTTCTTCGCCTCTTTCGAGGGCAATCGCTCCCGTCTGAACCATTTCAAGAATTTCATAGGGTCTCATGACATCAACGAAAGCATGAAGCTTTTCATTTACGCCCGTAATAAGGAAGGTAAAAGAATCGCCGGTCACGTCAATGGTATGAGCGCGAAACACGTCCGCCAGTTTCAGGACCTCCATCTTTTTATCGCCTGCCCGCACCTTGACCAACGCCATGCTGCGCTTGGTGCTCGCATTGGACGGCAAAACCTTCAGTGCCTCGACTTCCACCAGCTTGGCCAATTGCTTGCAGACCTGCTCGATTGTGGAGTCATCGGCCTGCATGGTCACCGTCATTCTTGAGAACTCAGGGTTCTGAGTAATCCCTACGGCAAGGCTGTCAATGTTGAACCCACGGCGCGAAAACAATCCTGCCACGCGCATCAAAACGCCCGGTTGGTTGCGCACTACGATTGAAATAACCTGTTCCATCACCCTTACCCTCCTTTAAATACCACAAGGTAGAAAAAAACGCCCCTATCCGTCAGCTGACAGATAGGGGCGATGGCAAACCGCGGTACCACCCTACTTTGAACTCCTTCCCGGCATTATCCGGACGCTTTAACACAGCGCTCTGCGCCGGCTCTTACTTAATTTCCGAGCCGGAGTTCGCGGGTGAGCTTCGCCACGGGTTTCCTAACGGCTTGCACCAAACGCCGCCTCTCTGCATGGAGTTCTCCCTGACTTTTTTCCCGGTCATAACCTTTATCATTTTGCACACGGAAACATAAATACATTTCACGATGTTATTTTTACATTATGACAGTATCGTTTTGATTTGTCAAGGTTATCTGTATATATTTGTGATAATTAGTTTTATTTTTTGTACTATCCGTGTGAACTTTTGTTCTGTTCATTGCCTTCTATTTCTGACGCCCGCTGTTTTAACCTCAAGATAGTTATAAATTTTACAATTTCTTGCACATTTTTACTAAAAAGCTGGACTAAACGGCAAAATTATTTTATTCTAATGGTTATAAGATAACTAAGCAGAGGTGCAATCATGCTCTTG
Organism: Acholeplasmataceae bacterium; assembly: GCA_012744295.1. Taxonomy (GTDB): domain Bacteria; phylum Bacillota; class Negativicutes; order Acidaminococcales; family Acidaminococcaceae; genus JAAYIB01. Next base: position 23,335 of record JAAYIB010000174.1, on the reverse strand, counting down.
TTAAAGGAAAAAATCATCAACGAGGGAGTCGTCGTCAACAATTCCATACTCAAGGTCGACGCCTTTCTCAATCACCAGATAGACCCTGAACTGATGATGGAGCTCGGCAGGGAATTCAGCCAAAGGTTTGCAGGCAAAAACGTTACCAAGATCCTGACCATTGAATCTTCCGGCATTGCCGTCGCCCTTACCACGGCCTTATTCTTTCATGTTCCGGTAGTCTTCGCACGCAAGCAGAAGTCTTCGATAATGAATGAAAACTCCTACAGCACGCAGGTTTTTTCCTTTACCAAGAATACCACGAACAATGTTTCGGTTCTGAAAAAATTTCTGCCGCCGAACGAAAATATCCTGATTCTTGATGATTTTCTGGCTAACGGCGAAGCAGCGATGGGACTCGCCGAGCTCGTGCGTCAAGCCGGCAGCCGCGTCGTCGGCATCGGCATCGTCATTGAAAAATCCTTCCAGCCGGGCCGCAGGCGTTTGCTCGAAGCCGGCTATCAGGTCGAAGCGCTGGCACGGATCAAGGCGTTCGAAAACGGCAGAATTCTCTTTGCCGACGACAATGAGTAATTAGGTAAAAACCCCCGAAGGCTTGTACTGATGCCCGATAGTTAGATTCCGCGTCTAACCTTGGGAGTCAGCACACTTGCGACTTCGGGGGTTTCTATGTTTTTACAGTTTGACCAGGTTTACCTGCGTGATTCCGTCGATGCCCTGCAGCAGATTCAAGGTTTCCTTGGCGACCTCGGAATCGACCGACATAAACATCATCGCCGCACCTTCCTTGTTGTTGCGGCTTACCTGCATGTTCGCTATGTTGATGCGGCTCGCACCTAAAAGCGTGCCGATCTGGCCGATCATGCCGGGCTTATCCTGGTTGCGGGCCACCAGCATGTATTGTGCCGGCGTCACGTCAAATTCATAACCGTTAATCTCCACTATGCGGATCTCATTTTGTCCTAAGACTGTGCCGCTAACCGTGAAGGCACCGTCTTTGCCGCTGATTTTCAGAGTAATCATGCTGAACCGTTTCTCGTTGGCGGTCATTTTGCTTTCCAGTACGTCGATGCCCCGCCCGGAAGCGGCCAAAGCAGCATTTACATAGTTGACGCGTTCTTTCAGTATTGGTTCAAACAAGCCTTTCAGGATTGCGCGGGTAACCATTTCGGTTTCCATTTCCGCAATTTCGCCCTGATAAATTACCTCCACTTTTTCTACGATGTTTTTTTCCATCTGGTAGTAGAATTTTCCCAGGTACTCGCCAAGCTGCAAATAAGTTTTCATGTCTTCGAGGTCGTGCGGATGCAGCGTCGGCAAATTTACCGCATTGGCTACCATCTCGCCCTTAAGCGCGCTTAATACCTCCCTGGCGATAGTCACGCCCACGTTGTCCTGCGCTTCGTCCGTGTCGGCTCCAATGTGCGGCGTCAAGACGCATTGCGGTAATTGAATCAAAGGAGAAATCGCATGCGGCTCGTCCTTCAATACGTCTATGCCCGCGCTGGCGACTATTCCCTCCCGGATTGCCTCATACAAGTCTTCCTCGTTGATCAGGCCGCCGCGAGCGCAGTTGACAATGCGCACGCCTTTTTTGCAGAGGGCAAGCTCCTCCTTCGTAATGATATTTATCGTTTCCTCGGTTTTAGGCGTATGGATGCTGATAATATCGGCTTTTTGCAGCAGCTCTTTTAGCGTCTCGCATTTTTCCACGCCGAATTTTTTGAATCTGGCGTCCGTAATATAAGGGTCGAAGGCTATCACTTTCATGCCGAAGGCCTGCATTCTGGCCGTAACAAGCGCGCCGATACGGCCGAGGCCGATGATGCCCAAAGTCTTGTGCAGCATTTCCGAACCTCTGAGCCCTGTTCTGCCCCATTCCCCGGCCATCAGCAGATTATGCCCCTTGACCATGTTGCGCGCCGATGCCAGCATCAGCGCAATCGTCATCTCGGCAGCGGAAACAATGTTTGATTCCGGCGTATTGACGACGATAATGCCTCGCTTGGTTGCGCCGTCCATTTCGATGTTGTCGACGCCATTGCCGGCACGACCCACGACCTTGAGCTTTGTGGCTCTTTTATACAGTTCCTCGTCAACCTTTGTCACGCTGCGCACGATCATGGCATCATACTGATCGATGACATCAAGCAATTCTTCCCTTTTCAGTTCCCTGTAGACAACGACTTCCACTCCGGGCGTATTCTGCAGCAGCTCGATACCCTTATCCGCAATTTTTTCAGTGACGATAATCTTCATTTCAATTCCTCCTAAGTTGGTAATAAAAAAACTCCCGTGCCTGATCATTACAAAGATCAAGGACGAGAGCATTACTCACGTGGTGCCACCTTATTTCACCACAGACAACAAGTCTGTGGCCTCATGCCCGATATATCGGTCGAACCCGGGCAGGTTGCTACCCCTGCCATCTCCGGAGCGGATTCAGTCTGCAGCCCGACCGGCTCGCACTGAACGCCGGCTCTCTGAACAAAGCTTTTGACTTACTTGTCTCTTTCATCGATTGCAAATATGTAATTCTCAAGCATATGTCATATTCTACTTCTCCGCCCTAATATTGTCAAGACAAATATTAAAATTATTTACCTTCTGTCTTCTGACGTCGGAATTTCCTGATTGTCGCCCTGCGTCAGCTCTGACATGCACCTGTCTGCGCGGCCGGAAATTTGCGTCCCTTTAACTTGAAACTTCCTGCCGGAGTGCTATAATCAAGACAGAAATATTAATCAATCATTTAATTTATATGTTTTGGAGGTAACTATGCCGATTGCAAAAGAAAACAATCTTTCCTCTGCTGACAGAATCCTCCGCGCCGCAACGGAACTTTTCAGCAGCAACGCCTTTAACAGCGTTTCCGTCAAGGATATAGCCACTTTGTCGGGCGCCAACGGAGCGCTGATCTCTTATTACTACGGAGGCAAGAAAAATCTCTACCAGGCAGTACTCAACTCAGAGGCCATGGTTTTTCTCAATCTGATTGAACATGTAGACAGCCAGCCGCTTTCACCTCTTGAGAAGATCTGCTTATATGTCCGTAACGTTGCCGACATCCAAAATCAGAATCCCAACCAGGTCAACCTTGTATACCGCGAGCTTTTAATGCCATCAGGTTTTTGTGACAACTTTGTACAGTCAAAACTATTTAAAATTCACCAATTCATCCTGGAGCAGGTCTCCAAAGGGGTTGAAGGCGGCACTATTTCTCCTGAACTGAAACCTACGCATGTAGCCTTCACACTCGAAAGCCTGATTGTGTTTTTCTTTCTAACGCAGGATTTCGTTCGTAACCTCGGCGCCCTGACCGAGGAAGGGAAGCAGAAATACCTGGAAAAAGCCCTCGAGTCTTATCTTGCCTTGATCAGCAAAAATTAGGAGGCCGTAAAATGTCTTTCAAGGAAAAGTTTGCGTCAATTCAACTGCAAAAAAAGCAACTGCTTGTTTTGGCGGCCCTCATAGTGCTCTTCTTAGCCTTTCGCCTCTTTACGTCTTTGGGTTCCGAGCCTGAGCTAAAAAAAGAACCACCTCTTGTCAGGACCGTGACAATCGGTTCGGTTGCTTCTTCGGAAGAAAACTCTTACCCGGGCGAAGTCCGCGGCCGCTATGAAAGCAATCTGGCCTTCCAGGTTTCCGGCAAAATAGTCAGACGCGTCGTGAACCTGGGCGATGCGGTCGTACCGGGACAGGTACTGATGGAAATTGACGCCAGGGACGTCGTCCAGGCAGTCAAATCGGGGAATGCCGCCTTGGAGGCCGCCCTCTCCCAGCAAAGGCTGGCCGGGGACAACGCGAGACGCTATGAAATGCTTTATCAAAGCGGCGCCGTCAGCAAGGCCACAATGGAATACTACCAAAATCAGGAAACAGCGGCAAGCGCCGCCGTAAGACAGGCCGAGGCACAGTTCACGGCAAGCGGCAACCAATTGGAATACACAAGACTGACGGCCGACTTCGCGGGAGTGGTGGCGGCCGTTAACGGTGAAGCAGGGCAGATTGCCGCCGCCGGCGTACCCATGATTACCCTGATTAAAAACGGTGAAAAGGAAGTCCAGTTTTTTATTCCCGAAAACCGTGCAGGCAAAATAAAAGTCGGACAAAAAGTCAGTGTCGTCTTCTGGGCGCTCGGACAGACGAGCGCGGTCGGTACCGTCAGGGAAATTGCTCCTGCCGCCGATACCGTAACACGTACCTACAAGGCCCGCCTGTCGCTCGAAGATGCCCCGTCCGCGGTCAAGCTCGGCATGACGGCGAAGGTCCGCATAGAATCGGAGAAGAGTTCCGCCGTACTGCTTCCCGGCAGCGCCATCTACCAGACCGACTCAACGCCCAAAGTCTGGCTGGTTAAGGACAACCGCGTCTATCTGACGCCCGTTGTCGTCGCAGGCTACAGCGGCAACAAGGTAAGGATAGAAAGAGGTCTTGCGCAGGGCGACGTCGTGGTAGCAGGCGGTACGAACAAATTAACGGAAGGACAAATGGTCAGGCCGGAGGCGGGTGTTTACGAATGAACGGCAGCAACTGGGCTTCCTGGTCGATAAGGCACAGGCAGATCATTTATTTTTTTATTTTTCTCACCGTAATCATGGGCGTCTACGCCTTTAAAACGCTGGGACGCTCCGAAGACCCAACATTTGCAATCAAGCAAATGGTTGTAACGGCAAGCTGGCCGGGGGCAACCGCCAGAGAAATGGAAGAGCTTGTAACCGACAAGCTGGAAAAAGAAATCCAGAACGTGCCCAATATTGACTATCTTACAAGCTACTCACGCCCGGGCGTCTGCGTAATCAACGTCTATCTGAAGGAAACAGTCCCTCCCAAAGAAATCCGTCAGCGCTGGCTGGAGCTGCGCAACATAGTGAACGACGCTCGCGCCACTTTGCCGCAAGGGGTGTCGGGGCCGTTTTTCAACGACAGGTTTGACGATGTCTACGGCAATATTTACGCTGTTACCTCTGAAAGCTTCTCCTATGAGGAAATGCGCCTGGTCGCAGAAAAAATCAAACAAAAATTCTTTTTTGTGCCCGACGTCAAAAAAGTTGAGCTGATAGGCGTCCAGCCGCAAAAAATCTATATCAGGATTTCAAGCGCAAGAATGGCACAGCTCGGTCTTGGCACGGATGACATCGCAGAGGCCGTAAAGGCTGCTACCTCGGTTTATCCGAGCGGAACTCACGAAACACGTGACAGTAATATTTATCTGCGACTGACGGGAATGAGCGATACTCTCGACAACCTCAGGGCCGTGCCAATTGCTGCCGGCGGCCGCATTTTAAGGCTTGGGGATATTGCCGAGGTCGGGAAAGACTATGCCGATCCGCCCGAGCCCAAGATGTATTTCAACGGTCTTCCCGCCATCGGCATCGCGCTTTCCATGGAGGAACGAGGCAACAACATCACGCTTGGAGAAAATCTGGACAGGCTCGCCTTCGAGGTCAGAAACGAATTGCCGCTTGGCTTCAGTCTGGAACAGGTAGCAAACCAACCCCGTGTTGTAAAAAATGCCATCGGTGAATTTTCCACAAGTCTTTTTGAAGCGATTGCGATTGTGATGGCGGTCAGTCTCCTGACCCTTGGGCGCAGCTCGGGCTTCGTTATTTCCGTCTGCATTCCTCTCGTGCTGCTTGCGACCTTCATCGGCATGTATCTTTTAGGCATAGACCTGCACAAGGTATCGCTTGGTGCGCTGATTGTCGCCCTGGGGATGCTTGTCGATGATTCCATCGTCGTAGTCGACCTGATGGAGGTAAAACTGGCCGAAGGCTGGGACCGCGAGAAGGCCGCAAGCCACGCCTTTGCCGCCTGTGCCCGTCCTCTCCTCACGGGAACGCTGATAACCTGTGCCGGCTTTATGCCTATAGCCTTTTCCAGTTCCAGCGCCTCCGAGTTTGCAGGCTCGCTTTTTCCCGTAATTTCCCTTGCACTTTTGCTTTCCTGGCTGGTTTCGGCCACCGTGGCGCCCGTACTCGGCTGCGCCTGGATCAGGCCGCGCCGGATTAGCGCAGGGGAAAACCTGGACACGCCTTTTTACCGCAAATTCCGCATGTTGCTGTCCTGGTCGCTTAAAAACCGAGCTTTGGTCCTGGCCCTCACGGCTTTCATCTTTCTTTCTTCGCTTTTATTATTGAATATTATCAAAAAAGAATTTTTTCCTGCTTCTGTCCGGCCGGAAATTCTGGTCGAGCTGAACCTGCCCGAGGGTTCGAGCCTGAAGGCTACCGAAGCTGCCGCGCTGAAACTCACGAACCTGATCAAGGACGATGACGCCGTTGAAAGAATTTCCTCCTATATCGGCGAAAGCGCTCCCCGTTTCGTCCTTGTAATAGAACCGGTGCAGCCCCGCACTAACTATGCCCAGATTATCGTAGTGGCGAAAGACCTTGAACAAAGGGCTTATCTGGAGGGCAAAATCAAAAAACTGGCATCCGAGCACCTGCCCGAGGCCGTGAGTTACTCGCGCTCGATTCCTCTCGGCCCGCCTTCCCCCTACCCCGTCATGATCAGGGTAACCGCGGAATCGGATGCGCTTGCAAGGCGGTACGCTTTCCTTGTCCGCGAAAAAATGCTGGAGCATCCAAGTATTACCATGACTCGCTTCGACTGGATGGAGAAAAGCAAAAGCCTGAAGGTAGAGATAGACAACGATAAGCTTCGTCAAATGGGGCTCAGCCGAAAAACCGTGTCAGCGGCCCTGCAGTCTCAGATTTCGGGCTATAAGCTTGCCGAATATCTCGAAGGGGACCAGGCGCTCGACGTCATCTTCCGGCTGCGGGAAGCCGACCGTGCGAGCGTTGAGGACCTGGCCGCGGTAACAATACCAACTTCTTCCGGCGCCGTGCCTTTGGCGCAGATTGCCCGCATCGAATATGACGCAGAAGACAACATGCTCTGGCGGCGAAATCTCTTGCCTACAATCACTGTCTGCGGCGGCATTGCCGGCGACAAGACAGACAACGACGTCACCCGTGAGGTTTTCACCGGTCTGAAGGAACTGCGGCAAAACCTGCCTTCCGGCGTCAAGATAGAAATCGGCGGTTCGCTGGAAAAAAGCAAGGATACGCTCTCGCAGCTCCTCAAGCCCGTGCCTGCCATGATTATCATCATGCTCGTCCTCCTGATGCTGCAGCTCAAGGACATTCGCAAGGTTTTTGTAATAATTTGCACAGCGCCGCTCGGCATTATCGGGGTCATGCTCGGTCTCGTCCTGTTTAAGGCTTCCCTCGGCTTTATGGCGGAGCTAGGCATCCTGGCGCTGACAGGCATCATCATCCGCAACTCGGTCGTACTGATTGACCAAATCAGCCTGCACTTGGATGCCGGCCTGCCGCCCAGGCAGGCGGTGCTGGAAGCTGCCCTCGTACGCTTCCGCCCCATAATGCTGGCAGCACTGACGACCATACTCGGTCTGCTGCCGATGTTCGCCAGCCCCTTCTGGCACGCCATGGCGGTCGCAATCGCTTGCGGCCTGACGGCAGCTACCGTTCTGACGCTCGTCGTGCTGCCGGTCATCTACGCCGCCGTCTACCGCATCAGGGAAGAATAACGAAAAAGCGAAAAAAGGGCCTCCTTCGTGTGACAAATGATAAACACCAAACATTTGTTATCACACGGCGGAAGCCCTTTTTTTGCTTTTTATTGCGGTGGTTTGAAAACCAATTGCCTGTTCATGTCGACCAGTGCGCGCATCGCAAGCGCGTAGCCGTCAAACCCAAGGCCGCAGATCTGCCCTTTGCAGGCCGCGGCGGTCACCGACTTATGCCGGAAGTCTTCGCGTGCGTGAATGTTGCTCAGATGAACCTCGATTGCCGGAATCTTGACTGACTTCAAAGCGTCAAGCAGCGCAATGCTGTAGTGAGTATAGGCGGCAGGATTGATAACAATGCCGTCAACCTCGCCGTAAGCCTCCTGGATGAAGGTGACCAGCTCACCTTCGCAGTTGCTCTGCTTGATTTCGGTTTCCACACCCAGCTCCAGCGCAGTCGCCTTGATGAACTGACAGAGAGCCACATAATCCTCGGCTCCGTATACGGCGCTTTCCCTGATGCCCAGCATGTTGATGTTGGGTCCGTTTAAAATTAACAGCTTCATTGCTCCACCCTCTTCATTGCCAGAATTATTTTGTCAACAACTTCCTCGATTGGGCCTTCGTTACGCACCACAATGTTCCCGTAGTTCCTATAAAGTTCGATCCTTTCGTCATACAAGGCCCGGACGCGCTCATACCCCAGTGCCAAAAGCGGTCTTTTCGTCAGCTCGATGTCGCTGCAGATGGCCTCGACGTCTCGGTCGATGAAGACGATTATGCCGGTTGCCTTCAGCCTTTCCATATTTTCGGATTTCTTGACAACTCCGCCGCCTGTTGCGATAACCGCGCCCTCTTTTTCAGCAAGCCGTGCAATCGTCCTGATTTCCGCACTTCGAAAGACTTCCTCGCCCAAGGCAAACAGCTCTTCAATGCTTTTACCTTCCCATACTGCGAGCAGCTCGTCCGCATCAAAGAAGTCTGCCCCCAGCTTTTGCGCCAGCAATCTGCCGATGGTTGACTTGCCGCAGCCCGGCATTCCGATTAAAACTATGTTTTTTATGTCAATCACCGCCCAGCTGACGAGCTATTCGCAAAATAACGTCCTCGCCGATTGACTTCTGCAGCCAGATTTCCTCGGCATATACCGCCTGCGCGACCAGCATCAGAAGTCCGTTGGCAGTAAGGCAGCCCTTTTCTTTAGCCTTACGCAGGAACATTGTTTCCGGGGGGTTGTAAATCAAATCGACGGCCGCGTCGTAATTTTGCAGAATTTCCGCAGGAACGGGCGACGCCTCCTCATGCGGGTACATACCGACGGGCGTGCAGTTGATGATGACGTCTCCCGCCCTTTTAGCAAGCGCTGCGTAATCAACAAGCTTCACGGGCACATTGAGCTTGATGCCGGCGCACAGGCCTCCGGCCTGTGCGGGCTTGCGCGAAACAACAAGGATGCTCTCTGCGCCTTGGTCGCTGACATACTGTAAAACAGCCCTTGTCGCTCCGCCCGTGCCCAGAATAGCAACACGCCTGCCCGCGGCCGTAATGCCTCTTTCTTTAAGGAGAAAGCCGAATCCGGCATAATCCGTATTGTAGCCGAAGGCTTCCCCCGCCTTGAAGAAAATAGTGTTCACGGCGCCGATGGAGCGTGCCTCCTCTGACACGGAAGTCAGAAAAGACGCTGCTTCCGTCTTGTAGGGAATCGTGACATTAAGCCCGACGTAGTTATCACGGGCTTCTCGCATCGCTCGCGGCAGATCTTCCCTGCGAACCTCGAGCAAGTCATAGGAAGCCTCTATCCCTAATTCCCGGAACAGGAGGCTGTGTATTTGCGGAGAAAGACTGTGCGACAGCTTCTCTCCCAACAGACCGAAATGCTGCATTTTCCTTGGCACCTTCCCGTCAAAGATTTGTTTTCCCTATCCTCTTTACAGACTCTTGTCACCGACGTAGTTGCCGAGCACCTTGAAGTAGGAGCAGCAGTCGCCGACCTCACTCAGAGCCTTTTTCACGTTCTCGTCACCGAGGTTGCCGCTGACGTCGATGTGAAAGAAATATTCCCAGGGCTTGCCTTCTATCGGCCTTGACTCTATGCTCAGCATGTTCAGGCCATTGTTGTAAAAGCCTCCCAGCATGCGGTATAGCGAACCGGGCTCGTGCTTCAGCGAGACTACGAGCGTTATTTTGTCCGCTCGTTCCGTTTTCTTCTGTTTTTCGGCAATTACGAAGAACCTTGTGTAGTTGGTACTATTGGCGTTAATGCCTGCCGCCAAAACTTCCAGCCCATAGAGCTCCGCCGCCTGAATGCCGGCAACGGCTGCCATGTAGTCGGTTTTTTTGGAGCTTACCAGCTCGGCACCCTTCGCCGTATTGTAATAGGGAATCTGTGCCATTTGCGGATACTGCCTGAAGAAGTCCCGGCACTGGGCAAAGCCTTGCGGGTGCGAGTATACCTCTCTGATTTTTTCAAGGGAGGCACCGGGGCAGGCCAGGAGATGATGCTCTATCTTGATGCACTTTTCTCCCACAATGCTGCAGCCGTAACGGCGAATCAGGTCGTAGACCTCCGTTATGCCACCCGTGGAAGAGTTTTCTATGGGCAGAAGACCGTAATCGATTTCGCCTTCCCTGACCGCCTGCGCCACGTCTTCAAACAGCATGTAATTACGCTCGCTGCGCCGGCAGCCTGCGAAATATTTCCCTACTGCAAGATGGCTGTAGGCGCCCGGCACCCCTTGATAGCCTATGCGCAAGCTTTCTTCAGCATTACGCGCCCATTCCGGTTGCTTTGCCTCGCGCCGCAGCACCGTGTCTTCCTGCTCGCAGCTGACTTCGATAACCTGAGTCATGATCTTTTTCAAAGCAGAAGCATAGGCAGGGTTTTTCAGCCGTTCGACGCTCTTTGCGAGGACCACGGCCTCTCTTGCCTTGTCCCTGACGGGCAGGTTGTTCGCCTTTTTGTAGGCCGCGACTTCAAGCACCTTTTTCATGCGCTCTTCGAGCAAAACCGCAAGCTCCGCGTCAATTTCGTCTATCTTTTTCCTGATATTTTCCAAATCAAGTTTTTCCATTATTTCACCGTCAGGTTTCTTGCCGAAGAAAGCAGCAGATCTGAGATTATCCAGGCCGCGACGCCTTCAACCACTGGCACCGCCCTGAGCACGATTGAAGGGTCGTGCCTGCCCGTTATTTGCAGCACCGTATTTTCCCGCTTGGTTAAGTCCACAGTTTCCTGTGGTTTGCCGATTGAAGGCGTCGGTTTGACGGCAACCTTGAAGAAAAGCGGCATACCGGTCGTGATGCCGCCGAGCAGACCGCCGTTGTTGTTACTCTTAAAACCCGCCTCGCCGTCAGTAAACTGCATGGGGTCGTTAGCCTCTGAGCCTTGCATTGCGGCAAGCGCGAACCCGGCGCCAAATTCCAGGCCCTTGATTGCCGGAATCGAGAACAGGGCGTGCGCGAGTCTGCTTTCCACAGAATCGAAAAAAGGATCTCCCAGGCCTGCCGGCAGGCCTGTCACCATGCACTCAACCTTGCCGCCGACAGAGTCTTCCTGTTCGCGCACCGCCAAAATCAGCTGCCGCATCTTTTCTCCTTGTTCTTCGTCAAGCACCGGCAGCTCCTTTTGCGCAAGTCCCGCCAAGGTTTCCTGCCGCTCGCCCATCGGGTTGAAGGCGACATCCTCCACATTGCCCACGGAAGCTATGTGTGCCGCAACCCTGATGCCTTGCAGCGCCAGCAGCTGCTTTGCGACTGCTCCGGCAAAGACGAGCGGAGCTGTGAGCCGTCCCGAGAAATGTCCGCCGCCGCGGTAATCGTTGAAATTCATGTATCTGATTCTGCCGGCGTAGTCGGCATGCCCCGGCCGCATTACGTCCTTCAGCAGGGCGTAGTCGCCGGAACGCGTGTCACTGTTCGGTATGCGGACGCAAAGCGGCGTTCCCGTTGTTTTTCCGTGGAAAAGTCCGCTCTCGACAAGAAACTCATCCTGTTCCTTCCTCGGCGTGGCAAGAGGGCTGCGTCCGGGAGCACGCCTCTTCATCTCTTTGGCCACTTCCTCGATATTAATCGTCAGACCCGGCGGCAAGCCGTCAACAACAAGTCCGACCGACGGTCCGTGTGATTCGCCGTAAATGGCAACCTTGAGTCTTTCGCCATGAAAACCGCTCATAAACACCGCCCCTTTCATCTACCTTCTATTATTCCGCCAAGGGCGGCAAAATCCTGCCAAAAGCCGGGATAAGACTTTCTGACACATTCAGCGCCGTGCATAAGAAAGCCCTTTCCGCACCTGCTGCTGGCAACAGCAAGCGACATGGCAATGCGGTGGTCGTTCCAGCAGTCAACCTCGCCGCCGCCTCTGAGAAAGTCCTTGCCCTCGATTACGAGGCCTTCGGGAAGCTCGCGTACGGAGGCCCCGAGTTTGTTAAGTTCGATCGCAATCGCATGCAAACGGTCACATTCCTTGATGCGAAGGCGGCCGGCATTGATGATCTCAGTTTTTCCTGCGCTGACCGAGGCCAGAACGGCAAGCACCGGGATGATGTCGGGACAATCCGCCGCGTCAATGCAGATGCCCTTTGTCGCGGCGGCAGAAGCACATACGCGGCTGCCGTCCGCACTGCCTGCAATAAGCCCGCCCATGGCTTTGAGAATGGAAATTATCGCCTTGTCGCCCTGCAGGGAAGAGGGATTCAGGCCCTGACAAGCAACGTTGCGGCCCAACAGTCCCGCGACGAGCCAAAAAGCCGCTTGCGAGTAATCACCTTCAACCGCCGAATTCCCCGCACGGTATTTCTGGCTGCCGCGGACACGAAAGAGCCTGTAGTCATGGTTTTCCACCTGGACGCCGTACTTCTTCAGGCACGAAAGCGTCAGATCGACGTAGCTCCGGGACTCCAGCGGAGACGTGATCCTGATGACGGAATCGCCCGTCAATAGCGGCAGCGCAAACAAAAGCCCGCTGACAAACTGGGAGCTGATATCGCCGGGCAGTTCATAATCGCCGGCTTTCAGAATGCCGCTGACCGTCAGCGGCAAACCGCCGGTTTCGTCCTTATGATAGGGAAAACCCTGCTTGTCGAGAATATCGTAATAAGCGTCGAGCGGCCTGCTTGCAAGCCTGCCGCGCCCTGTGAAGACGGCCGTGCCCTCGCAGACTGCGGCTATCGGCACCAGAAAGCGCAGCGTGGAGCCGGACTCCCCGCAGTCAATATGTGCCGAGCTTTTGCGCGGCTTGCCGCCCGCTATCTCGAAAGCCTGCCGCCCCGGATACGCTGAAGGGACTTCCCTGATAACGGCTCCAAGCGCTTTCAGTGCGCCGATGGTAGCCTCGATGTCTTCGGAGACGCTGACATTGTCAACTACGGAAAGCCCCTCCGCAAGCGCCGCGCAGATAATCTCCCTGTGACCCATGCTCTTTGAAGAGGGGACGCGCACGCTTCCCTCGAGTTCTGTCGGTGTGATGTACAGAGTATTCATAGACTCTCCTATAAAATGTATTCAGGAAGCGCTGCACATGGTATTTTGTGTAATCTTCCCCGTCCGATTCCTTCGATCACTACGAGCGTAATCTCTTGCGCCTTTTTTTTCTTATCCATGCCGACCGTGGCCAAGACTTCCCCGCCCGGCAGAACCGCCTCCGTCGGCAGCTCGAACTTCTCAAGCAGAGACTTGAGCCTTCGGGCTGTGCCCTTTTCCGTCAAACCCCTGTCTTCGGTACGGCTCGTCAGCATATGCATGCCGATGGCCACGCCTTCGCCGTGCGTATACTTTTCATAGTTAAAACATTTTTCGACCGCATGTCCCAAGGTATGCCCGAAATTCAAAAGCATCCTTTCGCCCGTGTCGAATTCGTCAGTTTCCACGATGCGCGCCTTGATTGCGCAGCATTCTTCAATGATCGGTTCGATGCCGCAAAGCAATGCTTCATCATCCACTACAGCCTCAAGCCGCGAAAAAAGCTTCTCGCTGCGAATGCAGCCGTATTTCACCGCCTCGGCAAGTCCGTCGTGCAGATACCTTTTCGGCAGAGTTTGCAGCATTTCGGGGTCAATCAGGACTCCGCGCGGCTGGCAGAAGCTTCCGGCCAGGTTCTTGCCCTCGGGAAGGTCAATCGCGACCTTGCCGCCGACGCTGCTGTCAATCTGCGCAAGGAGCGTGGTCGGAATCTGTACAAAATCGACTCCGCGCAGGAAGGTTGCCGCCGCAAACCCGCCCAGATCGCCGGGAACACCGCCGCCGAAGGTTATTACAAGGTCGCTCCTCGTAAGGCCGAAGGCGGCAAGCTCGCCATAAACTTTACCCAGAGTCGCCAGCGTCTTGCTTTGCTCACCGGGCGCCATCACGATGCGTCGGACCGCAAAGCCTGCCTGTTCTAATTTTTCCTGCAAAAGACTGCCGTAGAGAGCATCGACATTCGCGTCGGTAACAACCGCAGCCTTTTCTGCCAGCGACAGTTGCCTCACATGCGTGCCGATTTCTGCAAAGAGTCCCTTTTCTATTTTTATGTCATAGGTACGCGTACCAAGAGCTACCTTAACTTTATGCATTTTTCAGAGCCTTCCTTTTTTGCGCCGCGCTTTGCATCATTGCAAGCAGAGCCGCACGATCTTCGCTTTGCAGAGCCTCGGACCACCGGGCAAGCTCTTGTTCGAACCTGCCTATTTCCGCGAGTACGTTGTATTTGTTGCCTAAAAACAGATCAGCCCATAGTTCCGCGTTGATATCGGCGACTCGCGTCGCATCTCGGAAGCTGCCCGCAATAAAGAATTTAGTGTCTTCGGACAAGGACGGACTGTTCATCAGCGATACGGCCAATAAATGAGGCAGATTGCTTGTATAGGCAATGATTTCGTCATGTTTTTCGGGAGAAAGCTCGACCACGCTGCGGCAGCCAAAAGACAGGGCCAGCTTTTTCAGCCACAGAATGTTCTCAGGCCTGTTGGCAGGACTCGGCAGCACGATATAGTTTGCCCCATCGAAAATTTCGGCAGCAGAATTCATAAAGCCGCTGCCTTCCCTCCCGGCCATCGGATGGCCGGACACAAAGTCTATTCCCGGACCGAGTATTGCAGCGGCCTCGGCTGTCAGTGCGCCCTTGACCCCGGCCACGTCCGTTACCAATGCTCCCTGCCTGAGAAACGCGGCGTATTTTCTTATAAAAGCGAGCATTGCGGCAGGATAGACCGCAAAGATAACTGCGTCCGCTTCTTTAAGACTTTCGTCACCGGCCTGGCAGGCCACGTCAATCACGCCTTCCTTCAAGGCCTGCGACAAGGTATCGGAATGCTTTTCAACCGCGATTATCTTTTTCACGCCGAGCCGGCGGAGCGCCTTGGCGTAAGAACCGCCGATAAGTCCGAGGCCCACTATGCCAAATACCGTATCGCGCAATTCTTTGTCCCTGATCGCAAAGCTGCCTGCCAAAAATCTCACCTCGTTATTGTTTTTATCGATTTTAAGACGCTTTTATTATAAACCAAAACAAATGTAATGAAAATTCAAACTTTCCGGGCGCTTAGACTTCGCGCCCGACAATCTGCGCAATCCCGCGCACTTCCTCCATCAGTCGCCGGAAGCGTTCGGGCTTCAGCGATTGCGAGCCGTCGCACCAGGCGTTTTCAGGGTCGTTGTGCACCTCGATCATCAAGCCGTCCGCGCCTGCCGCGATGGCTGCCATCGCAAGCGGCTCGACCATCCACCACATGCCGGCGGCATGGCTCGGGTCGACAATCACCGGCAGGTGGCTGAGCTTTTTCACCGCCGGAATTGCGCTTAAGTCAAGGGTGTTGCGCGTGTAGGTTTCGAAGGTGCGGATGCCGCGTTCGCAAAGAATGACATTGTCATTGCCGCCGGCCATGATATATTCCGCCGACATTATCCATTCCTCGATTGTCGCCGCCAGTCCCCTTTTCAAAAGAATCGGCACGTTTGTCCTGCCTAATTCCTTCAGGAGCTCGAAGTTCTGCATGTTGCGCGCTCCAACCTGGATCAGGTCGACGTCCTCCAAAAATCGGCTTAGCTTGTCCGCAGACATGATTTCCGTTACTATCGGCAGTCCGTTTTCCCTGCCGGCTTTTTTCAGCATTTCCAGGCCCTGCTCCTTCAACCCCTGGAAAGAATAGGGGGAGGTGCGCGGTTTGAAGGCTCCGCCCCGGAGCAGCGTAGCTCCCGAGGCTTTAACACTTTGCGCGACCGCGCCCATCTGTTCCTCGGTTTCTATCGAGCACGGCCCCGCAATTATCGCCAGCTTCTTGCCGCCAATCTTCACGCCGCCGACGTCGATAACCGAATTATCGGGATGGAACATCCTGTTTGCCCTTTTGAAGGGCTCCTGGACACGCATGACCTTTTCGACAAAATCATTGACCGTGATTCGCTTCGGGTCGAAGCCGCTTGTGTCGCCGATTACGCCGTAAATCGTCATGTTTACGCCGACAATCTCATTGATTTGGAAACCCTCCCGCAAAAGCAGCGACTTGATTTTCAGACGTTCTTCTTCCGGCGCTCCCGGTTTAAGTACAATAATCATAGGCTTTTCCTCTTTTCATCCTGATTGGATTTTATTTCATCAGCAGTTTCTTACATATCGCGCCCGACTATCCGGGCAATGGCACGCAATTCTTCCATCAAACGCTGGAACCGCTCTGGTTTCAAAGACTGAGCACCATCACACAGGGCGTTCTCCGGGTCGTTGTGCACTTCTATCATCAAGCCGTCGGCGCCGACAGCAACCGCGGCCTTTGCCAGCGGTTCGACCATCCACCACATGCCGGCGGCATGGCTCGGGTCAACCATTACAGGCAGATGGCTGAGTTTCTTTACCGCAGGAATGGCGCTGACGTCGAGCGTGTTGCGGGTATAGTTCTCAAAAGTCCTGATGCCGCGCTCGCAGAGAATGACGTTCTCGTTGCCGCCGGCCATGATGTATTCGGCCGACATTATCCATTCCTCGATGGTTGCGGAAAGACCTCTTTTCAAGAGGATCGGCACGTTCGTCCTGCCAAGCTCCTTTAAGAGCTCGAAATTCTGCATGTTGCGCGCACCCACCTGAATCAGGTCGACCTTGCCGACAAACTTTTCAATCTTGTCGGCAGACATGATTTCCGTGACTATCGGAAGGTTGTTTTGAGCTCCGGCCTGCTCCAGCAGATCGAGTCCGTGTTCCTTCAGGCCCTGGAAGGAATAGGGAGAAGTCCGCGGCTTGAATGCTCCGCCGCGGAGCAGAGCTGCTCCGGATGCTTTAACGCTTGCTGCAACCGTGTTCATTTGCTCCTCGGTTTCAATCGAGCAGGGTCCCGCTATGACCGTTAGCTTCTTGCCGCCGATCGGAACGCCGCTGACATCAACAACCGAGTCTTCCGGGTGGAACAGCCTGTTGGCCCTTTTGAAGGGCTCCGTCACGCGCATGACCTTTTCCACGTAATCGTTTACGGTTATTCTCTTGGGATCAAAAGTGCTTGTGTCTCCAACCACGCCTAAAATACAGTAATTCAAACCCTTGCTGACGTTTATGTAGAATCCTTGCTGTTCCAGGCTTATTCTTAAACGGTCTGATTCATGGTCGGGAGTTCCGGGTTTCATTACGATAATCATGGTATCATCACCTTTTCTAAAATTTGTCGAACCCAATTCGTTTGCAGCGGAAAATAAAAAAAGCAGGCTCCGTAAAAGAGCCTGCCGAACGAATTCCCACTAACCTTGCAGTCAAGAACAATCGTCGCCGTTTGGGCCTCTATTCACGTGAATCGAGCTATGCTGTTTACCAAGCACAAAATACCAAGCGCTAAAATAATAGCCTTGGTTATAAGTAAACGCATATGCAACTGCCCAATTCCGACTGCTGTTCTTCATGATAAGACCGCCTGCGATTTATTTGACTGTTTACAACTGATTGTTGTTATATTACTTTGCCGATATACGCTTGTCAAGAAAAAAGTTTACACTTTCCGTTAATAATTTTCTTTGTTTGAAAAATGTAAACATTATGACAGTATTTTTTGTTTTCTCCGGTGAACGCCATGGCCGGAGCACAGGGTCCTTAAAAAGTTAGGTCGTTTTTTCAGGACATAAAGCCGCTGGCAATCGTGATAACGGAGCTGACGAAGACTGTCACCACAACGATACGGTTGAAAAAAGCGGCGTTGATTTTGTAAAACAAACGCTCCCCCGCAGTCCATCCGAGAAACATCGCAGGCAGCGTGTATAAAGTAAGCTCAATAATGCTTCCCGGCTGAAAGGTGCCCCAGTAATAACTTAGCAGAAGCGTTCCGGTGTTACCTAAAATAAAAAAACGCACCAGATTGGCCAGCATTGCTTCCTTCGGCAGTTCCTCGTTCAGATAATAACAGACTACAGGAGGTCCGTTGAGGCCGGTCGTCGCTCCGCAAAAACCGCTGAGAAAGCCAAATACGCTCTGTGCCAGCCGGTGGCGGACAATCCTGAAGCGAAAGTCCGCGACGAGCACCGCCGTCGCCAGAAGCAGAATGATGCCGATAACCATCTTGATCGTGCCGGAATCCGCTATCCTCAAAATGTAAGACCCGGGCAGAGCCCCAAGCAGGCTGCCCAGAAACAGTACCAAAACCTCGCGCGAATGACCCTGATGCCGGGTTTTATAAACCATGACGGCCTTCATGAACAGACCGCTGAACAAAAGGAACATCACCGTTTCCTTCGGTCCCATGATAAACGTCAGAAGCGGAGCGGCAACAAGGGCGAAGCCAAACCCCGTGACGGCCTGCGACAGGCTGGCGGCAAAGATGGCCAGGGAAACATACAGAATGTAATTCACTTCCAAGAGTTGGTCCCCTCCTTTTTGCATTTCCTACAATTCTAAGCTTTTTTCTTATAATTGACAAGGAGTTGGGTAAAATATATAGTTATGTAAGGTCTTGAAACGAATACATTTAGGAGTGATAAAATGAACTGCGACAACAATTGCGGAAGCTGCGAAAGTGCAGAAAGCTGCAGCAATAACGAAATGAACGAGCAAGACGCGAAGATTGCCTCTTTCCTGAAAAATGTAAAAAACAAGCTTGTCGTTATGAGCGGCAAAGGCGGCGTCGGCAAGAGCACGGTTGCGGCAAGCCTGGCCCTAACTCTGAGCGAACAAGGCTACAAGGTCGGCCTGCTTGACGTGGACCTGCACGGCCCGAGCATTGCCGGCATCTTCGGTCTGACCGGCATCCCCCTGAACGCGGACGGCAACAGAATTCTGCCCTACCAATATAATGAAAACCTGCAGGTCATGACCGTCCAGGGCCTCCTGGCCAATCCCGACGATGCCCTCATCTGGCGCGGGCCGCTGAAAATAGGCGTAATCAGGCAGTTTATCGCCGACACCCAGTGGTCGCCCCTCGATTATCTGATCGTTGACTGCCCGCCGGGAACAGGCGACGAACCCCTGACAATCGCTCAGACTCTTACCGACGCCAAAGCCATCGTTGTTACAACGCCGCAGGAAGTTTCCCTTTCCGACGTGCGCAAATCGATCAGCTTCTGCAAGCTGGCGCAGCTTGAAATCCTCGGTCTGATTGAGAACATGAGCGGCTTCGTCTGCCCCGACTGCGGCTCCGTCCATAATATCTTTAAAAGCGGCGGCGGCGAAAAGCTGGCTCAGCAGCAGCAAATCAGCTTCCTCGGCAAACTGCCGATAGACCCCGCCATCGTGGAAAGCGAAGACGCGGGAGACCCTGCGGCCATGAGCGAGCCGGCGCGAGAAGCCCTTAAAATAGTTGTAAAGAACGTAATCGCCCAAACGAAGCAATAAAAAACGGGGAGCAGGACTAACTCATCCTGCTCCCTTTCCGATACCGCTCTGCCTGAAAACTCATTGCACCCTGCTTCTGCCGCCAGAGCCATCTGAATATTTCCCGGCCGCTGATATCCTGAACACCCTTGCGGGGTGTTGCCAGCCTTTACGAGGGCAACCTTTACGGCTGCCCTCTTTATAACATAGGCGCGGGCGTTTCTTCCATCAACAGTCTGTTCCGTTCAAAATCTTTCCGGACATTTAGAAGCTACCGAACACCACACGGCCGCTTGGCCTAAGGGCACTCCCGCATCCTATGAAATTATCTTTTCCGCACTTTTATTATAGCTTGACTATGTCAAAATTTCAAGATATATTTCAGAAAATTTTGTGTATTCTTTGTGTCACATTTACCGCTTGTCGGCATCTTCCGGACTCATGCCTTTTTCCAAAACATACTTCGTAATGCTTTTAAAAAGATTTTCGCGCAGGCTGCCGGGAGCAACGGAACTCCATAAAACGCTTGCACACTTCTGGCAGTCAAGAATCGAGCCGAAATGGCTGTAATCCGTATAGCCTCTGACAGCGAAACGCACTTCATGCGTGTCCCTGTTGAACAGGAAAAGAAAATTCTTGAGGGAAGTACCGAGATTCTCATAGCCGTTAACCGGCAGCTTATACTTTTGCCGATTGAGAATCCGCTTTCTTTTGCCGGTATCCTTGTAACCGACAAAAATCCAGATTTCGTATTCCACCCAGGAACCTTCCCTGGCTTCAACCTTCAGCTTGGTGGTGTCCAGCCAATAGCTTTCGGCATAATTGGCAAACAGTCTGTAATAATTATTGGAAAAAGGTTCCATGCTTCACACCTCTTTCGGTTTTACAGTCTCATCGTTCCTTGTTTCGTTATTTATTGCCAATTATCCTGCAACGCTATATAATTTTTTTAAAGCAGGACGTTGCCCAAAAGAGGTGATTCCGATGCAAAAACGTTTTCAAGTACTGACAATAACGCTTCTCTTGTCTGTGGCAGGGTCTTTTACTCCCAATGATAAAGTTTCTGTCCCGACAATTTTTGAAGGACGCTTATCTGCATTCATGCAGTTTACCTCGGCCAGACTTGCGGACGCGGCGAAACCCTGGCGGCGTCCACCCAAGGCTACTGTGTTTTTTCCCGCGTCGACACCTGCCTCCGTCCGCCCCATGCTGACCTGGAGCAAAGTAAGGGGCGCCGTCATGTACGAATTCGAACTGTTGCCTTACAACCTGCCCTTTCTTGACAAGGACAGCCTTTCGCCGACACGCCTTTTTTCTACCCGCCAGATTTATAACAGCGGCTTCAATCCCGACCTCACGACCTATATTGGCAAAGCGCCTCTTTTTTGGCGCGTGCGTGCTTTGAATTTTGACGGCGAGCCCATCAGCAGCTTTTCGACGCCCGTTCCGATTTATATCGACCCCGAACTGGAACCTGTCAGCGCACCCTTACCCACTGCTTTCTTCAACGCCTACAACGGTTCTACGCTGTTGTACCCGGTCTATTCCTGGCTGCCGATTTCCCGAGCAGTGCAGTACGAGGTCGAGCTCCTCGACGATGCTCCGGAAAACCCGGGCGGCACGGCGCCTTCCCAACATAGAATCTGGTCGGCTGTGACTTCCCTTTCGGACAAATATGACGATTACCCCCGCATTTCCCAAAAACCCTTTTACTGGCGCGTACGCGGCCTGGACGAGAAGGGCGAGGCGGTCGGCGTTTATTCCGATGCGGTAAGCTTTGTCAATGACCCGGACAAGGGTTGGCAGATTGCCACCTACGGGGACAGCATCAGCCACGGCGGCGGCAACCTTTCCTACTCGCCGGCGGACTGGGAGTACAGCTACCAGACCTATCTGAACTTCCCGACCGTCAACCTGTCTAACAGCGGCGACACCAGTTCAAGCTGCCTCGAACGCTTCGACAGCGACGTGCTGCCCTTCCGCCCCCGTTACCTGATCATTCTTGAAGGCACTAACAGCATCCGAGGCGGCGCTTCCGCGGCAGAAGTCGCAAGCGACCTGAAAGCCCTGCGCGATAAATGTCTGAAAAACAACATCCGGCCGATTTTCCTGACACTGCCGCCCATCAATCCTGACAGCATCAGCAAAGTCTTCGGTGAGGAAACTGCACCAAACTGGCGTGAGGAAATGGACAGTTTAAACGAGTTTATCCGCACGCTGCCGCATATAGACATCGCGAGCTTATTCAATTATCCAGACGGCATCATGCCTCCTGCTCTTTCCCTGGACGGCCTCCATCCCGACATCACTGCCAAAAGAAAAATGGCGGAGCTGATTAACAGCAAGTTTCCCGAGCTTATCCGCACACTGCCGCAATAAAAAAGGTGCCTCAAACAGGCTGAAAAAACCTGTTTAGGGGCACCTTCCGATTTGATGAAACCGCAAACGCGACTTCTCTATGCAGTCTTTGCTTCACTCTTGTCAACAAGGTAGGCGACAACGGCATCACCGGTAATGTTGACAGTTGTACGCGGCATGTCGAGCACGCGGTCGATACCGGCAACAAGAGCAACGCCTTCAAGCGGCAGGCCGACGGACTGCAGAACGAGCGTCAGCATGATGAGACCGGCGCCCGGAACTCCTGCGGTGCCGATCGAGGCCAGGGTTCCTGTAAGGATGATCGTCATCATCTGGGCAGAAGTCAGGTCAATTCCATAGATCTGGGCGACAAACAGCGCACAGACGCCCTGATACAAAGCCGTACCGTCCATGTTGATGGTCGCGCCGAGCGGAAGCACAAAGCTTGAAACTTCCTTGGAAACGCCCATCTTTTGGACGCATTCCATATTGACCGGCAACGTCGCGGAGCTCGAGCAGGTTGAAAAAGCAACGAGCTGGGCCGGCAAGATATTTTTGAAAAACTCAACGGGACTGTAATTGCCAATAAACTTCAGCATGGAGCCGTAAACGACTGCCGCATGCAGAAAGCAGCCGAGATAGACACAGATTATTACCTTCAGAAGCGGCAGCAGAACACTTGGTCCGTTAGCGGCGACAACCGGCGCAATCAAGGCAAAAACGCCTATAGGCGCGAATTTCATGATCATGCCGACAACGGCGTAGCAGGCCTCGGCAAGAGCATCGAAGAACTTGTAGGCAGGCTGACCCTTTTCACCGGCAACGGCAATGCCGCCGCCCAAAAAGAGCGCGAAAACGATTATTTGCAGCATGTTTGCCTTCAGCATCGAGTCGAGAGGATTGCTCGGGAAAATATCGACGATTACCTTCATTAAGGGCGGTGCCGCCTTGGCAGCAGCCTTCACCTCGCCGCCCGGCATGGTTAAACCCAAACCCGGCTGCACCAGGGTGCCGAGGGCAAGGCCCAGCACGATGGCAAAAGCTGTCGTTCCCAGATAATAGGCAATTGTCTTCGTGCCGATGCGTCCGATCTTACGTGCGTCACCCAATCCGGAAACACCGACAATCAAGGATGCGAAAACCAGCGGAACGATTATCATCTTGATTAGGTTCAGAAAAATGGAGCCGAAAGGCGCTATCCAAGCCTTCATGAAAGGCAGGCCTTCAGCACCGGATCCCAGGCCGGCGAGCACGCCGAGACCGAGACCGATTAAAATCTTGGTTGATAAATGCATAAATCTTCCCCCTGTTTTTGAAATAGTCTTTTGATGGTTAGGCAATCCGCAAATTGTTCCTGATTTGCAGCCTTGCAAAAACATAGTGGTACAATTTTGACATTAAGGAGAAAATTCCTGCCTGCCTCTGCCATGTATACAATATTCTTGAACAGGGCAAATAAAAAACCCGCCTGTCGGCGGGTTTTTGGTTGTTTAGCTGTTATATGTTACAGGCGAACAACGTTTGCGGCTTGATCGCCGCGGTTTCCTTGGGTTACATCGAATTGAACAGGTTGACCCTCTTCAAGAGTTTTGAAACCCTCAGATTGGATTGCGGAAAAATGAACAAATACGTCGCTGCCGTTTTCGCTTTCAATAAATCCATAACCTTTTTCTGCGTTAAACCATTTTACT